>JANOEM010000573.1:0-8758 GCA_031413195.1 Actinomycetes bacterium | reverse complement strand
AGAACGATCGCCGCTTCGGCGTCGTCGTGGTCCCTCGTGGTGCCCATCTGGGCCATCTCGGCTTCGTGTTCCATCTGCGCTGCGTTGTCGCCGACGAAGGCGTCGTGGGCGACTTGGCCGTTGTTGGTGAAGCGGAAGTCGATGGTTTCACCTGCCTGCACGGTCAGGGCGGCCTGCACGAACTTCATGTCCTCCATCGCGACTTCAACGGTTCTCTGGCCGGTGGCGGTTCCGTCCGCCACGTTGGTCGTCGGGCTGGACTGACCGCCCTCACCGCACGCAGCGACAAAGATCGTCATGGCCAAGACGACGGGAATCAGTTGGAGACGGCGAACTCGGAGCATCTTGGGTGTGTCCTCGGGGGTAGGTGGAGCGCATGGGCTTGCTTTCGACACGGTGGCGATCCGGTGTGCAGAACGCGTGGAGGTCCCGTGCAGGCGGTCTGGTTTCGAGCCTCACTGGCCTTTGGGCGTCGACGGCGCGTCATAGAGTCGATTCGTGAGTGTGACCGTGCTGGTAGTCGAGGACGAGGTGAAGATCCGTGACCTCGTGCGCCGCTATCTCGAACGCGAGAACCTGGCGGTGGTCACAACTGGCTCAGGCGCGGAGGCGATGTCGATCCTCGAACGCGGTGGGATCGATTTGCTCGTGCTCGATCTGAATTTGCCCGACGTCGCCGGCGAGACGATCGCAGCGGAGTTCTCAGGCCGTCTTCCGATCGTGATGCTGACCGCGAAGTCGGGTGAGGCGGATCGCATCCGCGGTCTCGAGCTTGGTGCGGACGACTACCTGACCAAGCCGTTTTCGCCACGCGAACTTGTGCTACGAGTGCAGGCCGTGCTGCGCCGTAGCGCCCCCTCGGCCGACGAATCCTCGATCGCGTCGTTCGGCTCGGAGCAGTTGGTCATCGACGAGGTTCGCCACGAGGCAACGGTGGCGGGTGTGTTGGTCGAGTTGACGCCGACGGAGTGGTCGCTGCTGACCGTTTTGGCATCCTCGCCGGGTCGGGTGTTTTCGCGCAGCGAGTTGGTCAATCGGATCCGCGGGTACGAGTTCGACGGCTACGAACGCACCGTCGATTCGCACATCAAGAATCTGCGCCGCAAGATCGAACCGGACCCGCATGACCCGATTGTGGTGGAGACGGTGCTGGGCGCCGGATACCGGCTCGGCTTGTCACGGGATCACAGCTGACCGTGTCGCGCCGTCCGCTTCTCGGCCCGCTCGGGGTCCGACTTTCACTGGCCTTCCTCACGGTCGCAGTGGCAGCGATCGCGGTGTTTGCCGCGCTCATCATGATGTCGGCGCGAAACGAGGTCTCCGGGCTCACCGACCGTCAGCGTGAGGACGACCTAGTGGCGACGGCGATTGCAGCTGGCGACGCCTATCAGCGAACAGAGGGCTGGACAACTGCGAACCTGGCGGGCGCTGCAGCTGTCGCGGCGAGAAGCCAGGCGACGCTGACAATCGTCGACGCTGATGGTGAGGTGGTTGCTGCGCCGACTGACGCGCTGGCGTCCATGATGACGCAAATGCACGGCGTGGCCGCCGTGGACACCCCGCGGGGAGACCCGGTGTCGGCCGCCGTCGTCGTCGACGGCGAACCCGTGGGCGCCGTGATGCTGCGGTTCCCCACCCAAACGATGGAAGCCGAACGCCACGTCCGCGACGCGCTGGCGCGCACCGCCATACTCGGTGTACTCATCGCGGCGGCTGTGGCCATCGTCATTGCGCTCTACGTTTCGGTGCGGGTCACGCGTCCCGTCACTGCGCTCACCACCGCCGCAGGCGACCTTGCCGCCGGTCGACGCGACACCCGCGTCGATGCCGACGGGCCCGGCGAGCTTCGCACGCTCGCCGAGGCCTTCAACGAGATGGCTGACCAACTCGATCGAGAGGACCGGCTACGTCGGAACCTGGTGGCCGACGTCGCTCACGAACTACGTACGCCGCTTGCGATCCTGCAAGGGTCGACCGAGGCGTTGCTCGACGGCGTCGACGAGCCCACCCCCGACGTGCTCGGCTCGCTCAACGACGAGGTCACCCGCCTGCGGCGCCTCGTCGGCGACCTGGAAACACTCGCAGCAGCCGAAGCGGCCGGTCTGCGCCCACGTGAGGAACGCGTCGATCTCGCAGACGTCGCGACCGCCGCCGCCGACCTCTTGCGTCCGTTGGCCGACGATCGCGGAACCACCCTCACCGCAAAAGCACGGCCGGCAGCGGTGATCGGCGACACTGATCGGCTGCATCAGATCGCGGTCAATCTGATCGCCAACGCCGTGAAGTTCACCCCAGCCGGCGGGGCGATCACGATCAGCACCAGCTCGGATGAGGTCTCAGCGTGTCTCGAGATCGTCGACAACGGCCCCGGAATCCCGGAGCAGGAACTGCCGCACGTGTTCGAACGGTTCTGGCGAGGTGCGAACGGCGACAAGGCCACCGGCAGCGGAATCGGTCTCGCTGTCGTTGCCGAACTCGTGGCTGCACATCATGGGACAGTCAGTGCAGGCAACATTCCAGGCGGCGGAGCGCGTTTCCGCGTCACGTTGCCAGCGGCGCCGCCGGCGTAGGCGAAATCGCGCACCGCGGCCGAAACCGCGTCGCCTGCACGTCGTCTCCATGTGCCCTCCACAAGCGGGGCGCAACATGGTCCTCGTCAAGGAGGACACCATGAAACCACTCACTCGCACACTCGGCGCCATCGGCGCCACAACGGTCACCGCCGCACTGGTGCTCGGACTCGCATTCAGCGACAACTCCGCCGCCAGCAGCACCACTCCCACCACCCCGACATCAGTGTCGATGCCCATGAATCAAATGCCCGACATGGGCTCGATGATGACCGGCGACACGAACGCAATGGCGGACATGATGGGCTCGACCGACATGTCGGACATGCACGCGACGATGCATCGAATGATGAAGGGTGTCGTCGACGACGTTGTCCTCGTGGCGTGCGACAACGCCCACGCCACCATGGCCGGCGCAACGTCCACCATGCAAGCACCGGGCCAGACACAGCACGACGAACATCATGGAGGGGCGCAGTCATGAGCCACCGACACCACCTGATGTGCCTTGTCGCCGCTGTCGGCCTGGGCGTGTTGTTGCTCGTCGCCGGTAACGGCGGCCTCGCTCTCGCCGGCTTGAGCCTCGCCCTGTTGATCTGCCCACTCGTGATGGGTGGCGTGATGTGGTTCCTCATGCGCCAGCCCCAATCGACACCCGACCAGAGCGGCGGCGACCCACACAGGGAGCACGCATCGGCGGGACAACAGTGACCGCCCGACCACGAGCGAAGATCGTCGGCTTCGTGCTGGCGGTCCTCGCCGTGATCGGACTTGGCATCGTCGGCCTGATCAGCGCTGGGAGCGGCCGGGACGCCGACCGCGCCGTAGCCGCAACACCGGTGGTGACGGTCGACTTGTCGACCGTCACTCCGGTCATCGCTGCCGACTACCACTACGCCGCCGATCACCTGGCCGAGTTCGCTCAGATTCCGTGCTACTGCGGCTGCGACCAGAGCAATAGCCACCGAGACCTCGCCGACTGCTACGTCACCACAACCGGTGGGTGGGACGCCCACGCCTCGGGCTGTGCTGTGTGCGGCTACGAGACCGCTGCGGCTCGCGAGCAACTCGCCGCCGGCGTGCCGATCGCCGACGTGAGCACCTCGATCATCGATCAATTCGGACCACCCCCATCCCTCTTCACCTCCGGAGCAATGTCATGACAAACAGCACCAGCCACCGCACAGCACGCCCGAGCACTCACCGCAACTACTGGATCTTCGGCATCACCACGCTGATCGTGCTTGGCCTCCTCGCCGTGGTCGCACTCACGAGTGGCGGATCCCCATCAACTACCGCAGCGGAGCGCACCGGCGAGGCCAACTCGATGGGTATGCCGATCGTCGCCACACCTGGCACTGGCAGCGGCGTCGCCGAAGGCGATGGGGTCACCGGGACTCCCGCCCTGTGGGCACTCGGACGCGTGCCCCTCAACGTCGCAGTGCGACCCGACTGGCAACTCCAGAACACCGGCTCCCAGGCCTTCACGCTCGGCACCCCTCACGTGCAGATCAACGAGGGCTGCTGCCCCGGCGACCTCAGCTACACCGGCCCCACCAGCCTCCAACCCGGCCAGTCCACCGGGCTCACCTTCGAGCTCTCGATGCACCCGGGCATGGACGGAACCCACGACATGACGATTCATGTGCCGGCGCTGTATGAGGACGGATCAGAAGCGGTCCTGGACCTCGCCGTCACCGGCGACTTCCGGGACTGACAGGACGCGTCATCGCGTAATCGTTGTGAGCGGGCAGCAGAAAAGGGGACGAGTGTCAGGCGAATTGTTGCCTCGCGAACTATGCGATGATCTCCCGCGATGAGTGAAGGTGAGCGCGCCGACACGACCGACAACCTGCTGGCCGCCGTCCGTCACCTCACCGGGACCGGCGACCTCGACTGGGCCAAGCCACCGCTCCCCCTCGCTGGCGGGTTCTGGGCCGAGCTGTACGCCGTCGAGCTCGGGCGATCGAGCGGGAGCAGGGAGAGTGCTCGGTCGTTGGCGTCGGCTGTGTCGCGGACCATGGCGCGGCCGAAGATGCGGCCGATGAGCCCGGATGGGAGTCCGGACTGGCGCGAGCGGACACGCCCAATCACACCAGGACGCAGCGCAACGTCGGCGTTCATCGGGGCGGTCCGGTCACGAGGTTGCGGATCATCGCGGCGCAGGCGCCGGAGGGGTCGGCCGGGTAGGGACGGGGGGCGGGGTCCCAGGGCATCTTGACGGCCCACGTGGTGATGATCTCGACGATCGTGCGGGCGAGGATCGCCCCGTCGACGCCGACCGTCACGTGGTTTGCCCGCAGACCGAGGTAGTCGTGCCAAAGGTCGACGAGCGCGTAGCGGCCGTCGCCGAACCAGATGGCTGCGAGTTCGGGGATCTCGCAGGCGCATCGGTCGAGCACCATCACCGCGGTGCGTCGGTGCTGCATCAACCGGTACAAGCCGATCGTGATCCGTTCGATCTCGTCGCCGAAGCCGTTCGCAGATCGTTGCCGCTTGCGGCCGACGACGATCGTGGTCAGTTCCAGGCCGGCGACAGCGGCGGCCAACTCGGTCGTGACGGTGGCTGCGACCGCCGCCACATCAACGGACGCAACGAGCCCGGTCGCCGGAACGCTGTCGGGGTTGTCGCCCCATTCGATCACGGCGGCGAACAGGGTCTCCTTCGAGTCGACGGCGCGGTAGATGGTTCCCTTCGACACGCCCAGGCGCTCGGCGATGTCATCCATCTGCGTGCGTTGGAAGCCGTGTTCGACGAACGCTGCTGCTGCGGCGTCAAGCAGCTTCGGGAGTCGATCGGACGGTGTCGCGCGAGTCATGCTGCAAACATAACTGACTGAGTCAGTATTATCAAGGACATGAGTGACATCCGATGGCCGGCCACCCGATCGTCCTTGGGAATGAGAGCATGTTGGCTGTGCGACAATGTGAATTGACCGTTCAGTCCGGCTTCCTTGGAGGGTGGCATGGGGATTCGAGAGTCGGCAAGGGCACACATTGATGCGCCGCCTGCCGTCGTCTACGTACTCTTGACCGATGTGTCGAGATTGCCGGAGTGGAACCAGGCCATCACCGAGGTTGTCGAGGTGCCCGCTCAACTGTCGACCGGCGCGGCCTGGAAGGTGCGTCTGCATGCGTTGGGCCAGACGTGGGTGAGCAGGTCGCAGGTATCCGAACTCGATCCCGATGCGGGTCGGTTCTCCTATCGGTCGCAAACGGACGACGGCAACCCGTCGTATGCAGATTGGGACTGGCTCGTCGAGGCTGATGGAGATGGCTCCAACGTCGTAGTGAGTGTTGTCCTCGAGCCCATGACCTTCTGGCGCAAGCATCTCTTTGTCAAGATCCGACGCCCCGCGTTGCGCCGTGAGATGAGCAGCTCACTCGATGCGCTTGGAGCGTCGCTCCGGGCCCGGTAGCTCCGCCCGGCACTCGTGTCCAACAGGTCGTGCCCGACGCTCTCGCGTTGTGTACGGACGACCCCAGCGAACTCCGTCGACGACCTTGGGATCTTCCTCGGACGACGATGCGGCGAGGAGGATCGGTTTGTGATCGTTTCTCCACGTCGCTGCTGCCAGAGCAACAGACACGATGACGGCAAGAACGACGAGTGGCGTCGACTCGAGGTTGATCCCGAAGATGGTTCCACGGGACTCGGATGCTTCTGCCTGTTCGTTGCGCTCGCCTTGCTCGGTTGCTTCGTTGTGTTCGCCGGACTCGACTGAGACGACAGCGTCGTTGTGGCTATCCGCCCTCGGTGGCGACGCCGATCGCGAACAAGGCAGCGGCGGCGATCAACAGTGTTCCAAGCAGCCAACGCAGGCGGGGCAGGTCTGTGATCGTCATGATCGAGCCCGTGCATCCGTGAGTTCGACGGGGACCGGTTCCCGGGAATCGGTGGATGCACATGTGACGGCACGTCGACGCCGACGCGCGAGCACGAGGACGACAGCACCGACCAGGAGGGAGAGAGAGCCGAACAGTGCGAAGCCCGCAGCAGTGCCCAACCCGATTGCTGCGAGCACGGCGAGAATCGGTCCGGCGCAGCAGACGGCGCATGCCGCGACTCCGACTCCGATGATCGTCGCGTTCTCCTCTTTGGCGCTCATGACGGCGCACCGAACATCGACTCGACGATCGGGTGTGCATCTGCGGGTGCCCGCACTTCGAGGGCGACGCCGCGGGTGTCGACGGTGATCGCGAACTGGAAGAACTGGCAGCAGTCCTGTTCGGCAGCGACCAACCGGATCAACTCGTCGGTCGGCACCGATGCCACGAACACGGCACGGACGCCGCCGTCGATTGGGTCGCGTCGTTCGACGTGGGCGAGCAGCGAGCTCCAGTCGGCGATCCGACCCTTCATCGAGCCTGCCGACAGGGTGCAGGCGATCGCCGGCTCGCCGGCCGTTGCGGGCTTGGTCGACAAGCTGATTGCCTGGATCGTCGCGACAACGCCTTGGGCGTCATCGGGACTACTGACGCATCCACAGTCGGCGTCGCAGGCACCTTCGGGTCGATGACGTTCGAGCGCGGTGGTTGCGAGTTGCAGCTCGCTCGTGAACGTCATCAGTTCGGCAATCTGATGCTGGGCGGCGGCGACCTTGACGGCCACGAGCTGGCGCAGCTGATCTTGTATCGGTCCGCACTGGCCGCCATCCCACGCAGTCGTGAGCCCTTTGATCTCATCGAGGCTGCAGCCGAGTTGCTTGGCGCGGGCAATGAACGCGAGGCGCTCCAGCGTGCGTTGGTCGTACATTCGGTAGCCGGCCGGAGTGCGTGACGCCTCCGGAAGGAGTCCGATCTGCTCGTAGTAACGCAGCGTCGCGGCCGTGAAGCCGCTCGCGTCAGCGACCTCTTTGATCTTCAGTCCGGTAGTCATCGCGGACCACGATAAACCTTGGTGTCCACTTGAAGGTCAAGAGGTTTCTCAGCGCGGCGCATACATGATCACGGCGACACCGAACGGGCAGATCACCGAACCCTGGATCGAAACGATGAGGCTTGAACCGTCGACGGCCCGGCCCCATGCCAACGAACCGGCGGGTCAGTAGTCGTAGTCGGTGAGGTCGCCGTCGGTGCCGATCAGCATGACGGGTTGACGGTTCCAGCTGGCTGTATCGCCGCCCATGCCGGGGGAGTCGACGGGCATGCCGGGCAATGCGAGTCCGACAGCGTCGGGTTGGTCGGCGAGCAGACGTTCGATCGCCTCGACTGGGACGTGCCCTTCGATGGCGTAGCCGTCGACGAGCGCGGTGTGGCACGAGGCGGCTTCGTCGGGTACGCCACGCTCGGCTCGGGACGTGGCGCGGTCGGCGTCATCGGTGACCTCGACGCTGGCTCCGTGTGTTTGTAGGTACACGACCCACGAGGTGCAGCATCCTCAACCGGGGTCGCGGCGCACGTCGACCTGTATGCCGGTGAGTGCTGTGGCGCCTGCTGGCGACTCCGTGTCGGCGGCGTTGGTGTCCGTCGCGTCGTCGTTGCTCGCGCATGCGGCGGCGGACGTCACGATGAGCGCGGCGAGCGCCGTGGTGGCGAGGCGGTTGAGCAAGCGGCGCCGAGGAGTGACCATCGTGATGCAACGGTACCCGGATGAGGCGGTCGGCTCGGCGCGGCTCGCGCGTGGTTCGGCGTCGGGAATCGTTTGCGTGGTTGATGGTGTTCGCTGACGGTGGGTCACTGTGGTGTGTGGCGTCGCAGGGTGTGGGCGATGTCGTCGGGCGACCGCGACGGCGAGCATTGCCCCGTGGACGCGGGTGTGGGGCCAGGCCCATGGTTGGGAGAGCAGATGTGCGCGTTCCAGTGCTGGCCATGGATCGTCGCTGTGTCGGGCGGTGTCGAGCTCGGCGTCGATGCGTGTGCGGATTTCGGCGGGGGTTCGCCAGCGGTTCGGTGGGGAGTTGACTTGCTCAGACATGGGCGGGTACTCCGCCCGTGATTGGGGCGGGTGCCGGGCGAGCTGCGGTAAGTGATGTGGTTCGGCGGGCGCGTAGGCCGTTGGCGATGACGGCGATCTCGGCGATCTCGTGGATGGCGACGACAGCACCGAGACCGAGTAGTCCGGCGGCGGCGAGGGGGACGAGCACGGCGATGATCGCACCGGACAGGATCAGGTTCTGCACGATGATGCGCCGGGTCCGTCGGGCGTGCACGACGAGCCCGGGGAGGTGGGTGAGTCGGTCGCTCAT
>JANOEM010000572.1:0-2063 GCA_031413195.1 Actinomycetes bacterium | reverse complement strand
CCCATCTCGGTCCAGCCGTGGCGGACCTCGATGTCGCGACCATCGCTATCGGGGGCAGCCAGGAAGTGCACGACCGCCCGGCTGAGCTCACGGAATCCGTTGCCGAGCCCACTGTTCTTCAAACCGAGCCCCAACCCGACTGCCTTGCCGGCGGAGCGCGCCTGGTCGTACGCCGGCTTGATCGCGTCGAGGCACGCCTGTGCACCCGCGCATCCGTCGTCCATCACCTGGCCCGGCCCCCACACCTCGCCGGGCCGGATCACGTTTCGGCTGCGAATCTCCCAACCGCTGATCCCCACCTGTTCGGCAAGACGATCGAGCACGCCCTCCATGCCAAACTGGGCCTGGTTCGCACCGAACCCGCGGAACGCCCCGCAGATCGGGTTATTGGTGCGGACAGCGACTGCACGCACGTCGATGTTCGGGACGCGGTATGGCCCGCTCGCATGGCCGGCGGCGCGTTCGAGAACCTTCATCCCGACGCTGGCGTAGGCACCCGAGTCGCCGATCGCGCGGACCCGTATGGCCGTCAACTTGCCGTCTTCATCGCAGCCGGCCCAGTACTCGAGCCGGATCGGATGCCGCTTGGCGTGCATCCGAAAGCTCTCCTCCCGGCTCACGGTGCACTTCACCGGTCGTTTCAGCCACCACGCAGCAAGCGCCGTATGGGCCTGGTTGCACATATCTTCCTTACCGCCGAACGCACCACCGTTGGAGACCAGGGTGACGGTGACCTGATCGCTGTCAACAGCCAGCATTCGGGCGATGTCGTCGCGGTCGTCCCACACTCCCTGGCCGCCGCTGTACACCTGCAGCGTGCCGTCGTCGTTCGGCACGGCCACTGTGCTCTCCGGCTCGAGGAAGGCATGCTCGATTCGTTGGGTCTCGAAGGTCTCGTTGACGGTGAACGTGCTGGACAGCAGTGCCGCGTCGACATCGCCGCGCGCATACTCGCTGACACTGAGGACGTTGTCCTTGGTGCCCCACACGGCGATTTCGGCGCCCTCGGCAAGTGCCGCAACGGGATCGGTGAAGGGCTGCAGTACGTCGTAGGAAACCTCGATCAGTTTCGCAGCTGCCCGAGCCTGTTCGCGCGTATCGGCCACGACGATCGCGAGCACATCACCGGCATAGCTGGTCCTGCCGCCGACGGGGATCATCACCGGCCAGTCCTTGTAGATGATCCCGACGAGCAACTCGCCGGGAATGTCGGCAGCGGTGAACACTGCCGTCACGCCGGGCGCGGCGAGTGCTGCTGCAGTACCGATCGCACGAACGTCGGCGCGGGCGTGACCGGTGAGATGTAACGCGGCGTGCAGCATTCCCGGCACCCGGATGTCGTCGACATAGCCACGATCACCCAGAGTCAGCTCAGCGGCCTCGTACTTGGCGCCCGCTGCGCCGATGCCGGCTGCCAAGGCAGGCTGACACGTCGCGCCGGCAGCGACCGACTGGATCGCATCGAGGATCTTCACGTATCCGGTACAGCGACAAAGATGCGCACCGAGATGGCGAGCCATATCCTGGCGCTTCAGGTCGGCGCCCTTCTTGTCGATCTGGGCCTTCGCGCGCATGACGATGCCGGGAATGCAGAAACCGCACTGCAGGCCACCGCAAGCAGCGAAGGCATCGGCGAACCGCCGACGCTCCTCGGCATCGACACCCTCCAGGGTCACGACCGACTTGCCGGCGACCTTGGCCATTGGTTGCTGGCAACTGACAACGGCCTTGCCGTCGATCATGACGGTGCAGCAACCGCACTGACCGCTGGGCGAACAACCATCCTTGGGCGAAGTGATGTCGAGTTCGTCGCGCAATGCGGACAGCAGGTGAGGATGATCGCCTCGGACCCTGACCGGCGTTCCGTTGACCGTCAACTCGATTGGCGGTGCAGAGGGGGCGGTTTCGGTCACGCTTTACATTTTGTCAAAGATGAGCTGCCGAGGGAAGCCAGCGGTGTGAACGCCGTGTGACGAAGGATTCAGGAACCATCGCGCTGGTCGCCGACATAGGTCGTCAACACGCGGTGCATGTTGACGATGCGACACTCCTCGGCCGACAAT
>JANOEM010000571.1:0-2161 GCA_031413195.1 Actinomycetes bacterium | reverse complement strand
AACAACAGTGTCAAAGCCTGGGTCGATCACGTGACCGGGATGTGGAACATTCGCGGGTCGTTCGACCCGGTCACCGGCGCCGGACTCGCGCAACGACTGAATGATGCGCTCGCGGCACGGATGGCGCAACCTGTCCCAGCCGACTGTCCAACCGATCCGTTCGCGAAGATGGACTGGTTACGCGCCGCCGCGTTCGCCGATCTGTTCCACAACTTCACCAACAGCGGTAGCGGGTCTGGTGCGTCGATGTTGGTTGTTGTCGACGCCACCGGCGCAGCAAACGGCTCCAATGACGGGCGGCCGGTCGTTGATTGGGGGATCCCGGTCGAGATCCCTGACCGTGTCCTGTACGACTTGTACGGGCACCCCGACACGACCGTCGATGTGGTCATCGTCCGTAACGGGATCGTGTTGCATGCTCCCGGCCATCTCGATCTGGGTCGTAGCACGCGTCTCGCGAACCGGGCTCAACGCCGCGCCTTACGCGCCCTGTACCCGACATGTTCGATCCCGGGTTGTGGCACCCACTTCAACCGGTGTGTCATCCACCACGTCGAATGGTGGGAACACGGCGGGTTCACGGATCTTGCGAATCTGATCCCGCTCTGCGTCCTGCACCACCACAAAATCCACGACCAAAACTGGCAGATCACCCTCACAGCAGACCGGACACTGACCGTCACGCTCCCGGACGGACGGATCATGACCACCGGACCACCCCACACAAGAGTCGCCTGAGCGCGACCTGCCCGCGGCGGGGAGGGCGCATCGACTCGTCCGCGATACGAATCAGCCCGAACGCAGCCCAAACCATGGCGACTCGGGCGAGATCCGGCGCTCTCACGCACCCGACCGCACCCGACCGCGCCCGACCCGCCCGACCCGCCCGACCGCGCCCGACCGCGCCCGACCCGCTCGACCGCGAGCGAACCCGGCCTGATCACTGACTGCTTCGACCGGTATGACCGTTGACCTCCTTGGAACCAATCATCGAGAAGCCGTTGTCCCGCCGCCGAACGCCGCCGGCTGGAACTTGAACATCAACGACATCGAAGAATCTCAAACGTGAGCGTGACGATCGCTGGCGAAGGCTGTGCAGCTGGGAGGGTCGATCATCCTCGAAGCTGCGGATTCACCACACGGCAGAGTCGGCCAACTCGCGGATCCGACTGGCGCAATGTTCCGGGTGATCACCAACCCTTGAACGGCGCGGATGTCCGCATGGTGATACAACGGCGTGATGGCATCCGCTCGACAGTCGCTCGATGCCGCCCGGCGGCTGACGGCTCGACTCGCGAAGATGGACCCCGAGGCTTTGTCCCAGCTGTTCCTGTCCGGGATCGAGACGGCCTCGAGTGCGAGGTGGGAGGCCGCGGTCGCACGTGCTGCCGAATTGCCGGGTGATGTCCGACCGGAGAAGTTGCGCGCGCTGTCGACCGCGTTCGCGCGCGAACTCGGTGTGGTCGGTGCGGCAACCGGCATGGCTGCCGCTGCTCCCGCGGTCGGGACCGCGGCGACGATGATGGCTGCCACGGTCGAGCTCTCGTGGTTCACGGCTCGCGCTGGCGACCTGATCCTGACGATCGCCGCGCTGCACGGTCGTCCGACCCCGACGATCGAGGAACGGCGGGCGTGGGTGCTGGCCGTGTTGATCTTCGGCAGCACCGCTCGTCAGGGGCTGACCGGGGTCGCGAATGACATGGGCGCCGGGCTGAGCGAGGCCAACCCGAATCGACTCGCGATCACGACCCTGCGTGCGACGAACGGGGCAATGAGCCGGCTGGTACTTCGTCGCTACGGCACGCGGCGCGGGGCTATCGCGCTGGGCACGGCATTGCCACTCGGGATCGGCGCCTTCGTCGGCGGAAGCGCGAATGTCATCGCCGTCCGCCGCCTTGCCGCGCAGGCCGATGCGTTCTTTGCTCGCCTGCCGTATTCGTCGATCGAAGCGACGTCCACCGAACCGGCTGGAGACCTCTGACGGCGGCACCTCCGACGCCAGCGCTCTGACGGGATACCCTCAAAGCCCTATGTCAAAGGTGCTCACATCACTGCCCGTCGGCGAACGGGTGGGAATTGCTTTCTCCGGTGGTCTCGACACGTCGGCTGCGGTCGCATGGATGCGCGAAAAGGGCGCGCTGCCCTACGCGTACACGGCCGA
>JANOEM010000570.1:0-4392 GCA_031413195.1 Actinomycetes bacterium | reverse complement strand
GGGTACTCCGATCAGCGTGGTCAGTACGCTCACCCTATGGCGGTGATGCGCGTGGCCGGGTTGTACGACGCCCCCGGCGCCTACTCGGTGTGTCTGAAGACGGGTGCCGCCGGTAACGATGCGTCGGCGCTGTACGACAATCCGGATCTCCTCGGCCACACCTTTGTCGGGCCGTACCTGGCCGCCGACCCGGCATGTTGCCTCGTCGTCGCCGATGCGGACGGTGTCGCAGGGTTCCTTCTGGCGACCGCGGATACGACAGCGTTCGAGCGCTGGCGTGAGCAGGTCTGGCTACCGCCGTTGCGAGCGCAGTACCCCATCAGATCTGGCGCGAGCCGAGACGGTGAGCTGATTGCGGCGCTGCACCACCCGTCCCTCGCACCTCAGGAACTGGCGCGTGACTACCCGGCGCACCTGCACATCAACCTGTTGCCGAGACTGCAGGGTCAAGGGTGGGGACGTCGCATGGTCGAGGAACTGGGACGGACGCTGCGCGCACGCAGCGTCCAGGGAATCCATCTCGGCGTCGATCTCGACAACGCTCGCGCGCTCGGTTTCTACGGACGACTCGGATTCATCGAAGCGCTGCGGAACGATCAGGTGATCTACATGGCGCTGACCCTGAACAGATGAACAGATGAACAGATGAACAGTAGGTGTAGTTCGGGGGCTCGACGCCTCAGCACGGAATCAGCCGCTACGTTCCTGGCGGTGAGAGGTCAGCAGCGGGCGCTTCGCACGTTGATTGCCGAAGTTGCCGCAGTGCGAGACTCTCTTCTCGCCGCGGAAGCCGAACGGGGCGACGAGATCGCATTGGTGCATCCGTCGCATCGCCGCTCGGCAGCGAACCTCATCCACTACGTGCAGTTGAGAAGCAACGATATCCGCACGTTGCAAACGAGCCTGGCTCGGCTCGGCTTGTCGTCGTTGGGCCGCTCGGAGCCGTATGTGATGGCCACGGTAGAAGCGGTGCTCGCCGCATTGGCGGGGTTGGCGGGCGACCCGGCGCCGATCCGGAGCGCGAACATCACACTCGACGAAGGTCATGAGTTGCTCATCCGCAACGCCGACATACTGCTCGGACCGGCGCCCGAGCAACGCTCGACCCGGATCATGGTGACCTTGCCCTCCGAGGCCGCCGATGACGAGACCCAGATCGCGAGCTTCATCGATCGGGGCATGGACATTGCGAGGATCAACTGCGCGCATGACGACCGTGACGCGTGGGGTCGGATGGTCGATCTTCTGCGCGGCGATCAGGACGGCGGCGATGGGGACGGCAGCGGCCGGCGATGTCGGATTGCGATGGATCTCGGGGGACCGAAGTTGCGTACCGGACCCTTGTGTGCCGGCCCACGAGTCATCCGGGTACAGCCCCGCCGGGATCAGGTCGGCCATGTCCTGTGCCCGGCGCGGGTGTGGCTTTCTGGCGCCGACGTTCCGCCCGAGGTTGGAGGCGGTCCGTTCGTTCGGATTCCGGTCGACGATGCTGGGTGGGTGCATCGGCGCCGGCCGGGCGACGTGATCGAGTTTCGTGATGGTCGTGGGGCAGGACGACGCTGGACCGTGACCAACGTCCTCGACAGAGGATGCGTGGCGGTCGCCCTGAAGTCCTCGTACGTGATGACCGGCAGCGAACTGCGCTGCCGCACCGGGGAGGACACGTGGGACATCGTGGCCGTGGGTGAGCTTGCCGAGATCGAACAGTGGCACCGCGTGCAACGTGGTGATCGGGTTGTGCTGACTCGCTCGCTCGAGCCTGCTCCTGCAACTCCTGCTGGCACAGATCACTTCATCGGGTGCAGCCTCTCCGTTGCCTTCGAGCAGGCACGCGCCGGCGAGCGAGTTTGGTTGGACGACGGCAAGATGGGCGGGTGGATCGAGGCGGTCGACGCAGACGCGATCGCTGTGCGGATCACCGATGTCGGCCCTACCGGCGCGAATCTCAAGGCTGGCAAGGGCATCAACCTGCCGGATACGGACCTGCGCCTGGCGGCACTGACGACCAAGGATCTGGAGGATCTCGAGTTCGTCGCCGGCCATGCCGACATCGTCGATGTTTCGTTCGTTCGTCGTCCCGAGGACGTCGAGCACCTTCAACACGAACTCCGACGCCTGGATGCAACTGACGTGGGGATCGTGTTGAAGATCGAGAATGTCGCGGCATTCGGCAACCTGCCCGCGTTGTTGTTGACCGCGATGCGAAGCCCACGTGTGGGTGTGATGATTGCCCGCGGCGATCTGGCGGTCGAGGTCGGATTCGATCGACTCGCCGAGGTGCAAGAGGAGATCATGTGGGCCTGTGAAGCGGCGCACGTGCCCGTCATCTGGGCGACTCAAGTACTGGACACGATGGCCAAGAAGGGCCAACCCTCGCGGGCAGAGATCACCGATGCGGCAATGGCCCAACGAGCCGAGTGCGTGATGCTCAACAAGGGCCCATACATCGACGAAGCGATCGACACGCTCGATTCGATCCTGACGAGGATGCACGATCACCAGGACAAGAAACGCAGCCTGCTCCGTCAACTGAACGCGTGGAACTCGGCACCGGGTAGGGAGTAGCCGCCGGCACGCGTGTTCCGTCGCGCGCAGGTCGGGTTGTCCCGCAAGTCGTCCTTCAGTGACTCGACCCAAGTCATTGATTCCTTATGATCAACGTCGTGGAGCTCGAGTTCAGCGGCGAGATCATCTACTGGCGTGGCCCTTCCCCGTTCCACTTCGTCACCGTGCCCGACGACCAAAGCGCAGCGATCGAGTCTGTTTCATCGTTGCTGACGTACGGCTGGGGAGCGATTCCCGTGCAGGCTCGTATCGGGCAGACCGACTTCCGGACGTCGCTCTTCCCCAAGGGCGACCTGTACCTCGTGCCGGTGAAGGATGCTGTTCGCAAAGCGGAGCAACTCGTGCTCGGCGACTGCGTCACGATCACGATCACGCTCACCCTCGACGTCTGACCTTGGACACGCTGTCGCCTCGATCAGAGGCCGGCGAGCGCCTGGGTGGCCGGGCATGTGTGACGCCCGACGGTGCCGACGATCAAACCAGGTTGATCGCCTTCACCGGTCGCACGCCATGACAGCACTCACCGCATGACAACGGTCATGCCGGTAGCTGGATCGCCTTTGTCTCCAGGAACTCATCGAGCCCTGCTCGGCCGAGTTCGCGACCGTTGCCGGAGGCCTTGTATCCGCCAAACGGTGCCAGCGGATTGAACCGGCCGCCGTTGATCATCACTTGGCCGGTCTGCAGTCGGCGAGCAACGGTGATCGCATGTTCGTTCGTTTCGGCCCAGACCCCGCCGGACAGTCCGTAGGGAGAATCGTTGGCAACGGCGATCGCCTCTTCCTCGCTGTCGACCGGGATGATGCACAGGACGGGCCCGAAGATCTCCTCCTGGGCGATGACCATCGAGTTGGAGACGTCGGCGAAGATCGTGGGCTGCACGTAGAACCCGGTGTCGTAGCCCTCGGGATCCTCGGCGCCACCGGCGACCAAGCGCGCACCTTCGTCGATGCCCGTGCGGATGTAGCCCTGTACCGTCGCCTTCTGCCCAGCCGAAACAACCGGCCCGAGAAAGTTGTCGTTGTTCAGCGGGTCACCCATGGCAAGTGTGGCAAGTGCGCCGACGGCGAGATCGACTACCTCGTCCTGCCGGCTGCGGGGCACGATCATCCGGGTGAGGGCCGTGCATGTCTGGCCGCAGTTCAGCATCATGCCGATCACACCGGCCGGTACAGCCGCGGCGAAGTTGGCGCCGTCGAGGATCACGTTCGCCGACTTTCCACCCAGCTCCTGACAGATGCGCTTCACCGACGGGGCGCCGAGTTCGGCGATGCGCGCGCCGGCCTCGGTCGAGCCGGTGATCGAGATCATGTCGACGTCGGGGTGAGTGCAGAGTGCTTCGCCGACGGTGCGTCCGGCACCGCTGACGAGGTTGAACACACCTGCGGGCAGCCCGACGTCATCGATGATCTCTGCGAGGACGAACGCGTTCAAGGGCGTTTCCGAACTCGGCTTGACGATCATCGTGCATCCCGCCACGAGCGCAGGAGCCACCTTGCCAATGATCTGGTGCAGCGGATAGTTCCATGGGGTGATGAAGGTGCAGACACCGATCGGTTCTTCGACGACGAGGGAGTTGCCGACCTTCTCTGGCTCCGCACGAGCGTACTGGCGACCGATGTCGACGTAGCTCTTCATCACGGTGATCGGGAGCCCCGATTGCACGCGACGTGCGTTGGCCATCGGCATTCCCTGCTCCGCCGAAACCACCGACGCGATCTCTTCGGCGCGCTCGGCCATAGCTGCTGCGATCTTCTCGACGTAGTCGACCCGCTCATCAACGGTCAGCTGTGACCACGACGCGAAGGCGGCACGGGCGGCGCGGAC
>JANOEM010000569.1:0-7652 GCA_031413195.1 Actinomycetes bacterium | reverse complement strand
TCCAGCAACAGATCACCATTGCCGACTCGTGCCGACAGGAACGTGTCGATGTTGTCCGGAGTCACCTGGGCCTGCTCATAGGTGACGCCCCGCGCAAGGGAGTCCGCAATCCGATGACGGTTGTCGACCATGTCGACGACGTTGATCCGGCTCGGTTCGATCCCGAGATCACGCACCAACAGCGGTATCACGCACTGCGACACCGACCCACACCCCAGCACCAGCACCCGCTGGGGCAGGAGACTCATTCAGCAGACTCCAACACCAGTTCAGAGAGCCGAGCCTCGATCTCGGCGACGCCCTCGGCGGCCAACAGGCTCTGCCAGTCGTAGGCGATCCCTTTACGGCCGGAGTTCGTTGTGGCGGCGAAACACGTGGTGCTGCTCTGATTCATGATGGGTTTCCTTCCGTGGCGACTCTGCCAGGGCCTTGCGAGGGTGTGATCGGTTTCCTTTCTGCGCGGCCTCTGGGTATCGCGGGTCCGTGCAGCGGGCGACAAACTAACGAGTCATTTCGCGTGTGGCTACTCACTGATTGATCAGACAGCGGTGGCTGATTGGTCGGTCAGATCGACTAACCAAGTCAGCAGTGCGCGGCACAACTGTCCGCGATCCAGATCGAGTGCTGCGACATGAGCGCTGTTCGCAAGCCTGAGGCGATTCACTGGGCCTCGAACGTTGGCAGCGATGGCGTCGGAATTGGTGGGATCGACGACGCTGTCATGATCGCCGGACACGACCATCACGGGCATCGTCAACGTCGGGAGCAATGCGTTGACGAGCGCGGCGCCGGCTGCCATCTCGAGCAACGACCGCAGCGGCAGATCGGGATATGCGCTGTCGTGAGCCTGCGGATCGCGGATGTCCGCTGCGCCGGCGGGTTGCATGGTTCGACCACGACCGATCAAGTACTCGAGCTGTTCGGTCGAATCGGGGTCAGCCGGCAAGGCCGGGGCGTTGATCGTCGCGACGCCACGGACGTCGGTTCTCGTTGCCGCGAGTTGCAGGGCGAGGGTTCCGCCCATCGACTGCCCGATGACCACGATGCCGGTACAGCGTTTCGACAACTCGTCGGCCACGGTGTTCACAGAGTCGAGCCAGTCCCCCCACGTTCGTTGCTCCAGTTCGGTCGGCGAGGTGCCGTGTCCGACAAGAGTGGGTGCGACCGTGGCGTACCCGGCGCCGTGAATGGCCGCCGTGATGGGCAGCACGCTGTGCGGCGTGCCTCCCAGACCGTGCAGGATCAGTACCCCGAGACCGCTCATCAGGGATGCGTGTCGATGGCCTGCGTGTCGATGGCCTGCAAGAGGTCGGCGATCAGATCGTTCGGGTCTTCGAGGCCGACCGACACGCGCAGCATTCCGGGCGTGATCCCGGCGACCACGAGCTCCTCCGGCGTCAGGCTTGCATGCGTTGATGTGGCGGGGTGACACACGATCGTCTCCGGCCCACCGAGTGACGTCGCGATCCGGGCCACGCGCAGCCTGTCAAGAACAGCCGAAGCGTGCGCCTGACCGCCGGACACATCGAACGCGAGGACTGTGCCGTTGTGTCGCATCTGGCGTTGGGCCAGGTCGTACTGAGGGTGACTCGGCAGGCCCGGGTAGAACACGGCGTTCACGTTCGGGCTTGCTGCCAGTTCTTTCGCCAACTGCAAGGCGGACGCAGCTTGGTGAGTGACGCGAACGGCCATCGTGCGGATTCCCCGCAACGCGTTGAGCGCGTCGTGCGGCGATGCCGTCGCGCCGTGCAGCACCCCGTAACCCCAGATCTCGTCCAGAAGGTCGCGTTCCCCGGCGATCACCCCGAGAGTCGCATCGTTGTGGCCGGCGATGCCCTTGGTCGCCGAGTGCACGACGAGATCGACGCCGTGCTGCAGCGGCTTCTGCCCGAGTGGCGTCGCGAACGTGGAGTCAACGACCGTGAACGGGCCTGTGATCGTCCCGAGTTGGTCGAGATCGACCAGTTCGAGCAAGGGATTCGACGGCGTCTCGGCGAGGATCATCATCGTCCGGCCGGGTTGGATTGCCGCGGCGAATGCTCCTGGCTGCGTCCCGTCGACGATGGTGACATCGATGCCGAACCGGCGACACGGCCCCTGCAGGAACGCAAGCGTCCCGGCGTACAGCTGGCGTTGAGCGACGATGTGGCTTCCTCGACCGCACAGAGCGAGGATCGTGGTCGTGATGGCACCCATTCCGCTGGCGTAGGCCAACGCATCCTCGGCACCCTCGAGTTCGGCGATCGCCTCCTCGAATGCACGCACCGTCGGGTTGGCATAGCGACCGTAGAACTCAGCCGATCGCCGTCCGGTCGCCCGGCGGCGGGCATCGACCATGTCGGTCGAGGTCCAGACGCTTGACGACCACAGTGGTGGGGACAGCGAGGTTCCGTTCGCGCCGCGTCCGGCGGTTATCACTGTGGTCGCCGGACGGAGATCGGCCACGTTTGAACCCTCGGAAGTCACGACCGAACAATACCCCCACGATCGGTGCCGCACAGGTGGGAAATCCGGTCCTCCCGGACCAGTACCTGCTGAAAGCGCCGATCCGGAGGCTTCATTCGTTACCCTGGCACCCAACATGCCTGATCTTCCAGCCCGTCTCGGTGCTGGTCGCAGTCGTCGGCGTCGGCCATCCCAGCCAGCCGTTGAACACGTACCTGAACACCGAGAGCCCATCGTCCCACTCGCCACCATCTACGCACCGACCGGGTTTGCCGCTCTCGGTGTCCCACCTGAGGTCGACGCGGGCCTCGCCGCAGCAGGGTTCGCGCAACCGTTTGCGATCCAGACGGAAGCCATTCCTGTCGCGTTGACGGGTGTCGACGTCTGCGGCCGAGCGCGAACGGGAAGTGGAAAGACCCTGGCATTCGGTGTTCCGCTGCTTGCCCGGCTGAGCGCAAAGGCCGAGCCGAACAAGCCGCGAGGTCTGATCCTCGTCCCGACCCGCGAACTGGCGCTCCAGGTTGCCGATGTGCTCGATCCGGTCGCCAGGGCGTGCGGTTACAACGTCCTGGCTGTTTATGGCGGGTCGTCGCGGCATCATCAGATCGACGTGCTCAACGCCGGCGTCGAGGTCGTGGTCGCTACCCCGCTGCGGTTGATCGACCTGCTCAAGAACAATGAACTCGACCTCGATCAGATCGAGGTTCTGGTTCTCGACGAGGCAGATCGAATGGCTGACGACGGCTTCACCCCGCAGGTCGAGTGGATTCTGCGCAAGATCACCGGTGAACACCAGACGATGTTGTTCTCGGCGACTCTCGACGGTGACGTCGGCCACCTCGTGCGGCGATACCTCAAGTCCCCGGTCGAGGTCTCGATCGACCAACCGACCGACACGGTTGGCACGATGTTCCATTTGTTCCTCGCTGTTCACCGGATGGATCGCGACCGCGTGGTCGCTTCGATCTCGAGTTCGTTCGAGCGCACGATCGTGTTCTGCGGAACGAAGCGGATGTGCGACAGGGCCACGGAATCACTCCAGGAGCTCGGTGTTCGCGCCCAAGCCATCCACGGCGATCTTCCCCAACCGTCGCGTGAAAAGGCGCTCAAGCGTTTCACGACCGGTGAGATCACGGTGCTGGTCGCGACCGATGTCGCGGCTCGCGGTATCGACATTGACGACATCGGGGCCGTGATCCACTACGAGCCGGCAACCGACGGCAAGGCATACCTGCACCGCAGCGGGCGTACTGCTCGCGCCGGTAAAGACGGTTGGGCCGTCACCCTCGCCGAGTACAACCAGCACGTGCAGTGCACCGTTCTGCAGCGCGCCCTGCGGCTTCCCTTCACGAAGCCGATCGAGGTCTTCTCGAACAACCCCAAGTTGCGCAACCTGAGCGAGTTCGAAACAGTCCTGGTCTGAATCAGCGCAGCCAGGCGGGCCGTCGAGCCTCGTAGTCGTCGATTGCCGCGACATGCCCGAGTGTGATGCCGACGTCATCGAGGCCGTTGACGAACCGATGCTGGTTCTGGACCTCCATCGGGAAGGACTCCTCGAAGCCGATCGCGGGGATCTCGACGAGGAGCCGTTCCATGTCGATCGTGATCTCGACGGCCGGGTCGGCCTCGATCGCGTCCCAGATCCGGGTGACGGCATCGACGGACAGCACCACCGGCGCGAGACCGTTCTTGGTGCAGTTGTTGCGGAAGATGTCGCTGAAGCTCGGCGCGATCACGGCGTCGAATCCGTACTGCTGGATTGCCCAGACGGCATGCTCGCGTGATGAACCGACCCCGAAGCTGGGTCCGGCAACGAGGATCGACGCGCCCGCATATCGCTCGTCGTTGAGTACGAAATTGCGGTCGTCGCGCCACGTCGCAAAAAGGCCCTTCTCGAACCCCGTGCGCTCGACCCGCTTCAGCCATTCGGCCGGAATGATCTGGTCGGTGTCCACGTCGCTGCGCTTGAGCGGGATTCCCGTTCCGGTGACGATGCGAACCTGTTTCATGTTGACGCTCCGATCGAGTCGAGATCTTCGGGGGTAGCAAAGTGGCCGAGGATCGCTGTCGCAGCGGCGACCTGCGGCGACACCAGATGCGTCCGTCCGCCCCGCCCTTGGCGGCCTTCGAAGTTGCGGTTGCTGGTGCTGGCCGAACGTTCACCGACGGCGAGCTTGTCGGGGTTCATCGCCAGACACATGCTGCATCCGGGTTCGCGCCAGTCGGCGCCCGCGGCGGTGAAGATCGCCGGCAGACCCTCCGCTTCGGCCTGGGCCTTGACGGCGTGGCTGCCCGGCACGACCATCACCCGTTTGACGGTGACAGTGCGGCCGTTCATCACGGCAGCAGCAGCACGCAGGTCCTCGATCCGGCTGTTGGTGCAACTGCCGATGAAGACCGTGTCGACGTAGATGTCGCGGATGGGCGTGCCCGGCTCGAGACCCATGTACTCGAGCGCGCGAGCAACGGTCTCGCGGGTGGTCGGGTCGGCATAGCTCTCGGGCGAAGGAACAGATGCATCGATCGGCAGGACCTGTGCGGGGTTCGTTCCCCACGTCACGAACGGACTCATGCTGGAAGCATCAATGAAGACCTCTTTGTCCCAGACCGCGCCGTCGTCGGTCAGGAGGGTCTTCCAATCAGCGACGGCGGCGTCCCACTCGGCACCCTTCGGTGCGTTCGTTCGACCGCGAAGGTAGTCGAAGGTCGATTCGTCGGGAGCGATCAAACCGGCCTTGGCGCCTGCCTCGATGCTCATGTTGCAGACCGTCATCCGGCCCTCCATGCTCAGAGCCCGAATCACAGAACCGCGGTACTCGATGACGTGTCCGATTCCGCCGCCGGTGCCGATCTCACCGATGATCGCGAGGATCACGTCCTTCGCGGTCACCCCCGCCGGCAGCTCGCCGTCGACGTTGACAGCCATCCACTTCGGCCGGCTCTGGGGAAGCGTCTGGGTTGCCATCACGTGCTCGACCTCGCTGGTGCCAATGCCGAAAGCCAGCGCGCCGAACGCGCCATGGGTGGCGGTGTGGCTGTCGCCGCACACCACGGTCATACCCGGCAACGTCCGCCCTTGCTCGGGTGCGATCACGTGGACGATGCCCTGCAGCGGATCGCCCATCGGGAAGTTGGTGATCCCGAACTCGGCGGTGTTCTCGCGCAACACCTCGACCTGGCGGGCCGAGACCGGATCGGCGATCGGCCGATCGATGTTCTCTGTCGGAACGTTGTGATCTTCGGTCGCGATGGTGAGATCGGGACGCCGGATCGGGCGACCGCTGAGCCGGAGACCGTCGAAGGCCTGCGGGCTGGTGACCTCGTGCACGAGGTGCAGGTCGATGTACAACAGATCTGGTTCGTCGGGAGCGCTGTGGACCACGTGTCTGTCCCAGACCTTTTGCGGCAGCGTCGTCGGCTGGTTCTCGCCCATGTCGTAGCGTCTCACTTTCTGAGATAGCGTTCTCGTGTGATGGAAAGCGTATCGGGTGTCGGTGTCCTCGACAAAGCGGTCGGCGTCCTGCGGGTGTTGCGCGCCGAAGGGCCGCTCGGGTTGGCAGACCTGCAGGCGGCCACCGGGTTGCCGCGGGCGACCGTGCATCGTCTGGCGGTCGCGCTCGAAGAGCACGGAATGGTCCGTCGCGACGCGGTCGGGCGATTCTGTCTCGGTTTCGAATTGATCGCGATGGGCCGCGCCGCGGCCGAGTCCTTCCCCCTCGGCGAACGGGCGCGGCCGGCGTTGCTGGCCCTGCGCGACGAGACCGGCGAGAGCGTCCAGTTGTTCGTGCGCGAAGGTGACGAACGCAGATGCGTGGTCTCGCTGCAATCGCCACATGGGCTGCGCTGGATCGTGCCGGAAGGCGCTCGATTGCCGCTCGGCGTTGGCTCGGCCGGTCGTGTGCTGTTGGATCGATCCGTCGATGGTGGGCCGAGTGGTGCAGCGGTTGCGTGGGTCGAGAGCGTCGAGGAACGAGAGCCGGGCGTCGCCTCCGTGTCAGCCGCGGTCTTGTCGCCGCGCAGGGCTGTCATCGCTGCGGTGAGCGTCAGCGGGCCGGTCGAACGCTTGACCCGATCGCCGGGGAAACTCTTCGGCGCGGCGGTGTTGCAGTGCGCTTCGATGCTCGAAGTCGCGCTGGCCGAATTGTCGCTCTGAACCGTCAGACGGGAAGACGGCGAGGCTCGTCGGCCCAGATGCCGAGGTCCGTGGCAAGGGCAGGGACGAGAGCGTCGCACACTTCGCCCCCGGTACTTGGTCGATTGCCGGCGACGATCCCGACAACGATCGTTCGTCCGGAATTCATCACCCACGCACAGGCCTTGGCCCCATCGACCGTGCCGGTATGGCCCCATCCGTACTGGTCGATCATGATCCCGGGATACGTCATCGTGCGCAGATCGTCGGTCGTGATCGAGTCGAGCATTCCGGCGACGTCGTCGGACGAAGCGAGCCACGTTCCGGCGCCGCCCAACCGCTCGAGCCGACCGATGCCCTTGGCGTACGGACCGTCGATGGGGGACAGGCCGTCGGTGCTGAGGTGGGGACCCTCGACCTCGATCGGGTCGAACACGAATACCCGTGCCGCGGTTGCCTGATCGACTCCGGTGACGGCCTCGATCAACAGTCCGAGCGCGCAGTAATTGCCGTTCGAGTACAACCACGTCCCGCGCGACATGATCGGGGGTCGAGCAACGGCTGCCGTCAACGGGATTGCGCAAGATCCGGGGTCATTGAGCCAACTACTCCGGGCCTTGGGCATTCCCGCCGAGTGTTGCAGCAATTCACGAACCGTCACGTCGTCCCAAGCCGGATCGTGAGCGATGCCCATCAGGTCCCACGGGACCGGCCCGTCGACGTCGATCGCGCCGCCGGTGGCGAGACGGGCGATGGTCTTCGCGGTGATCAACTTGCTGACGCTGGCCAGCACCATCGGCGTGTCGGACGTGACCGGTTGCCCGCCGGCGCCGACTCCCGAGGCCATCGCAAGCACCGGTAAATGATCGTGCCAGATCGTCACTGAGACCGCCTGGTTGCCGACGACGAGCGAACCGAACGCAGCAGTTGCCGCGGGAAGGCTGAGCCCGCCCGGTTCGAGCGAGGCCAAGGGTGTAGGCGCCGGCTCGGTCGTCGCGGGTTCGGTCGTCGCGGGTTCGGTTGTCTCGGGCTCGGTTGTCTCGGGTTCGGTCGTCGCGGGTTCGGTCGTCGCAGG
>JANOEM010000568.1:0-3256 GCA_031413195.1 Actinomycetes bacterium | reverse complement strand
GAGGTCATTCGAGAGGTCACGGAATCCAATCTGGTCGGCCGCGGTGGCGCGGCGTTCCCGGCCGGTCGCAAGTGGGCGGCCGTGGCTTCTCAGCCTGCGCGACCGCACTACGTGGTCTGCAACGCCGATGAGAGCGAACCGGGGACTTTCAAGGATCGGGTGATCATCGAAGGCGATCCGTTCTCGTTGATCGAGGCGATGACCATCACCGGATACGCCACCGGTGCTGAGCGCGGGTTCGTGTACCTCCGCGGCGAGTACCCGCGAGCGCGCGAAACGCTCGAACACGCAATCCGTCAGGCACGCGAGCGAGGCTTTCTGGGCGACGACGTGATGGGCCAGGGCTTCGCGTTCGACATCGAGATCGTGCGCGGTGCCGGCGCCTACATCTGCGGCGAGGAGACTGCGATCTTCAACTCGATCGAGGGTTACCGCGGAGAGCCGCGGAGCAAGCCGCCGTACCCGGTCGAATTCGGGTTGTTCGGCAAGCCGACGGTGGTCAACAACGTCGAGACCCTCGTCAACGTGCTCCCCATCGCGCTCGCCGGCGGGAAGGCATTTGCCGCAACGGGCACCCCCGGATCCACAGGAACGAAGGTGTTCTGCGTCTCCGGGTCGGTTCGTCGACCGGGGGTCTACGAAGTTCCATTCGGGGTCACGCTGCGCGAGATGATCGAGCTTGCCGGTGGCGTGAGCGCCGGTCGAACGTTGCAGTCCGTGCTCCTCGGTGGAGCTGCCGGATCGTTCGTCCGGGCTGACGAGATCGATTTCCCACTCACCCTCGAAGGTGCTCGCGAACATCGCACGACTCTCGGGTCCGGTGTCGTCATGGTGCTCGACGAGTCGGTCGACATGCCTAGCTTTCTGCGTCGGATCGCTGCGTTCTTCCGAGACGAGTCCTGCGGGCAGTGCGTGCCGTGCCGGGTAGGCACCGTGCGCCAGGAGGAAGCCCTGATTCGATTGACCATCGGCCCGCGACAGGATCACGACATCCAACTCCTGCGAGACGTCGGCATGGTCATGCGTGACGCATCGATCTGTGGTCTCGGCCATACGGCGTCCAGTGCAATCGAATCGGCAATCGACCGGCTGGGGATTCTGAGATGACACATCGCGAACCGCGCTTCGAACACGACACCCCCGTCCGCCCGCCGCGACGCGCGGTCTCGATCGAGATCGATGGCCGTGAGACCAAGATCGCCGAGGGCTCCACAATCCTCGACGCGTGCAAATCGATCGGAACCGAGGTTCCCACGCTTTGCTACGGCGAGACCCTCGACCCGGTCAATGCCTGCCGGGTCTGCGTCGTCGAGGTCGACAACAATCGAGCCCTCGTCCCGTCGTGCTCGCGCAGGGTCGAGCCGGACATGAAGATTCACACGGACACCGAACGCACACGCCACTCGCGCAAGATGGTGCTGGAGTTGCTCGCATCATCTGTCGACTTGTCGACGGCACCTCGGGTGAACGAGTGGATTCACCAGTACGGCGCTGAACCCGATCGCTATGGCGAGCACCGCACCGTGCAGCAGCCGGTGAAGATCGACAACGACCTGTACGTACGCGATTACTCGAAGTGCATCCTTTGCTACAAGTGCGTCGATGCGTGCGGCGAGCAGTGGCAGAACACCTTCGCGATCACCGTCGCTGGTCGCGGTTTCGACGCACACATCAGCACCGAGTACGACGTGGACCTTCCCGACTCGGCCTGCGTTTACTGCGGCAACTGCATCGCGGTCTGCCCGACCGGCGCGCTGATGTTCAAGAGCGAGCACGACATGCGCGAAGCCGAGATCTGGGACGAGTCGATCCAGCACCAAACCAACACGATCTGTCCCTACTGCGGCGTCGGGTGCACACTCACCCTGCACACTCAGGACAACCAGATCGTGAAGGTGACATCTCCGCTCGACCACACAATCACGTCAGGCAACCTGTGCGTCAAGGGTCGGTTCGGTTTTCAGCATGTTCACGTCGGTCGCGGCGACTGACGCGCGTCGTCACCCTGCTTTGAAGATCGGCGAAATGGAAATCGGCCCAGCAATCGAGTGGGTCGAGTCACACATCGATCACTCCGGTTGGGCCGCACGATCCGGTCGAACCGAGAGCGTTCATCTCTCGCTGTCACGCATGCGTCGTCTTGTCCACCTCCTCGGCGACCCGCAGGAACGTCTCGAGATCATCCACGTGACGGGCACCAACGGCAAGGGCAGCACCTCGAAAATGATCACCCGTCTGCTGATGGCCGAAGGCCTTCGCGTCGGCAGCTACAGCAGCCCCCACCTGGCGAGGTACAACGAACGGTTCCGGATCGATGACGTGGACATCGACGACGGTTCACTGGCCGATCTGCTGACAGCGATGGCGGCTGCCGAGGCAGAGCTCGGAGAACGACTGGTGCCTTTCGAGGTGCTCACCGCGGCGGCGTTCACATGGTTCGCCGAACAGCGAGTCGACGTGGCTGTCATCGAAGTCGGTGTTCTCGGTCGGTTCGATGCAACCAACGTCGGTGACGGGCGCGTCTGCGTCGTGACCAACATTGGTTTCGATCACACCAACGGTGAAGGGGATTGGCAGCTGCGAATCGCCGAGGAGAAGGCAGGAATCGTCAAGCCCGGATCCCATGTCATCCTCGGCCCGCTCGAGCCTCGACTCGAGCAGCCGTTTCTCGCCGAACAACCGGCCCATGTCTGGCGACTCGGTCGGGAGTTCGTGATCACCGCCGATGTCGGGACGGCCTATGGCCGGAAACTGTCGGTGGCGACGCCGAGACAAGTCGTCGCCGACATCGAGTTGCCGTTACACGGGGCTCATCAAGCAGCGAACTGTGCCGTCGCGCTTGCCGCCACAAATGCATTCTTCAGGCCCCTGCTCCACCCCGGCCACGTCACTTCGGCCCTTTCCGCTGTGTACATGCCGGCGCGGATGGAGGAGGTGGCAGCCGGCCCGAATCACGAAGGGCCCACCGTGATCCTCGACGGCGCCCACAATCCCGACGCGGCGGCAGCGCTCGCCTCGGCACTGCACACGGACACTCCCAGGACGGGCCGCAGGACACTGATCATCGGACTGCTCGCGGGGCGTGACCCAGCGGCAATGCTGACAGCAATCGAAATGAGCCAGTTCGACGAAGTCATCGCCTGCACCCCACCCACGGCGCGCGCCCGGCCAGCGCGAGAACTCGTCGAGGCGGCTGGCGCAATGGGGTGCAGTGCCCAAGAGATAGACGACGTCGGTATTGCTCTCGAACGGACCC
>JANOEM010000567.1:0-2908 GCA_031413195.1 Actinomycetes bacterium | reverse complement strand
TGCGGCAACGGTCGCCTTGGTTCCGCACAACAGGGCTTCGGCAATCGCGATCACCGACGGGGTCCAGCGCTTGGGCGGACCGGTTGGCTTGGGGGGCCGCCCCGGCCGAGAGATGACGATGGTTCCCGCAGCGATCTCAGCGGCACCGGTCTCGTCAACCCAGCCGATACCCGCCCCGGTCAACGTTTCGCGCGCGCCAGGCGACATGCGGCGCGCCACCGCGATGTCGGGCCGCCCGCGACGTGTGCCCAGGACTCGCTTCGCATCTGCAAGTCGCCCGTCGCCAATCCAGGCGATCACGAAGGGATGGCCGTTGACAACGATGTCAACCCCAGCATCAACGTCGCCCACACGGACCTTCGCCGCGCGTGGCAACACCGCACGGACTGCGTCCTCGGCCCGACGTCGGGGATCTCCCTCTCGAACGATCGTCATCGATACTCCACTCAATCAATATACATCAGTACAACACTGCTGTATATGACATTTCCGCTGTATCGGTCGAACTCTCACCTCGACGCGACTGCGACCAGCTCGCTCAAGTGGGGCGATTCTCTTAGGGCTCGACAACGAGCGGTTGCACGGCACCCCACTCAGGTCGGACATCGCCTTCGCCGTAGTCATCGATCCCAACGGGTTCGCCGGTGCGAAGCGCCGTGAGTACGTCAAGGATCAATCGATCCCAGTCCATCCACCAGAACTTCTGGCCGTTGTACAGCTCCGCTGCCCACTAGTCGACTACCCAAGCGCAGATCGATGACGCCGGCCGGCCGAGAAACGCTTCGATCGGCCTGGATAGCTCCAGGCTGACCCGGCGATCCGTATCCGGACTGAACCACTCGGGAACGCCCGTCGCCGCCGACCCAGTCCGCGTAAACTCCTCGCGAAATGCCAATCCGCGCCGGCGCTCCAACGCGCCGGGCTTGGCGACGACAGCCCCTTGCTTCCCAAACAACGCAGGCATACCGTTCGACAATGGTCCAGCATGAAACATCAAGGGAGGCTTCGGCCCCATCGGTGTTCGAGTCCGCGATGGGCACTGCGATGGGGCTCACCCGCGACGTCGAGTTGCTCGCGTCGCTCGTTGCCTACCTGCGAGGGACAGCCAACGGCACGATCGACGACAGCATTCGAGCCCCACTCGAGAGACTCGCCCGTGGCGTCTTGGTGGGAATCGATGAGCTCACTCCCGAACAGCAACAAACCATCTCCGGGGTGCTCACCAGCATCTTCCGGCAGGCTGCCGATCTGATCGAGCACCCCGAACGCCCGCCCGGCTGGACGTTCGACGATCCGATCGTCCTCCAGGCCACCGGGCGAGCGTCGATGTCGGTCGCCTCGGTACTCGCTCAGATCGCACCTTCCCTCGACGGCCTCGCCGACGCCCTCGCACACGGTGGGGCGTTCTGCGACGTCGGGACCGGTACCGGATGGCTGGCGATCACCGCCGCTCGCTGCTGGCCGGCCGCCACCGTCACCGGAATCGACATTCATGCCGGCGCGCTTCAACTTGCGGCCGAGAACGTCGCCGACAGCGGGCTCGAACATCGCATCACACTTCGATCGCTCGACGTGGGCGACCTCGACGGCGAATACGACTTCGTGTGGCTACCGGGCCCATTCCTACCCAGGTCGATCGTTCCGAGCGCACTAGGCGTCACCCGCCGCTGCCTGCGCTCCAACGGGTGGGTCGCATTCGGTGTGTATGGCGGGCCACCCGACCCGATCGCCCAAGACCTTGCGAACCTGAGAACAATCCGATCCGGCGGTCATCCGTGGTCACCCAGCGAAGCCGTCGACGCCGTCACATCATCCGGATTCACCAATGTGCACGAGGTCCAGCGCACGTGGAACGCACCCGTCCGCCTTATCGTCGGCCAACGGCCCTGAACCCGAACACACGTGCGGACAGCTTGAGAACGACGGTCTGAGTTGGCCCCACTTTGGGGGTGTCGCAACGGGGCGGGTTCCAGTGGTCGTGGCTACACGGCGGTGAAATTGAGGCTAGCCATGACTGCGGCGTTGCCGAGGTGAGGGGAAAGCGATTGTCCAAGGTGGAGCTCTACGAAAAGATCCGGCTCGCTCATCGCGGCGAGCGGTTGAGCGTGCGTGCGTTGGCGGTCCGGTTCCGGGTGCATCGCCGTGAGGTGCGTGCGGCGTTGGTGTCGTCCGCGAGCGGCACCGCCCACTCGTACCAGTCGTTCCACTCGCCGCTCTTGTCGCCGCCGAGCAACAGGATCGCTTGGCGCCGCGGGTCGAACGAGAACAGCACTCGCAGTGCTCCACCCTTGGCCGCTCGCAATTCCTTCATCGACTGGTGAGGTGAGCTGTGGATCCGGTCCACCACCGGACGACCCAAATCCGGGCCACGTTCCGCAAGCAGATCGACCCGCTCCGTCACGGCCTCGCGCCGTGCGTCGGGCAGCGTCGATGTCGGCCGCAACCGCCGTCGCACCCTCGCTGTGGGCGCCCACCGCGATACCCCCGGCCGACACCGCCGGCCACCCCCGTGACCACCACTGTTCTTCCTTGAATCGTTTGCGAAGTCATGATCTCTGACTCCCACGCCATCGTTGCGCAATATCCGTCATGTCGTCGGCACGTCACGTTCGTCGGAAGAGATGTGCCGTTGGTCGAGCAGCTTGCGTTTCACGAGCTTGCCGGTGTCGAGCCGCGGCAGGGCGGCCACGAACGTGACCTGTCGCGGACACTTGTAGTGAGCCAGCCGCTCTCGGCAGTAGACGATGAGTTCCGTAGCCATCTGCTCGGACTCGTCGACCTCGGCGCGGAGCTGTATGAACGCCTTCACCACCTCGCCCATGTCGGGGTCGGGAACACCGAGGACGGCAACGTCGTGGACCGCGGGGTGCGCGCTCAGTACCATCTCGGCCTCTTGCGGGTAGATGTT
>JANOEM010000566.1:0-6629 GCA_031413195.1 Actinomycetes bacterium | reverse complement strand
TCTACCGATACAATTAGTGCAATGCAACAAAAATTATAATTTATTGTTTTTAAACAATAAATAACAAATTTATGGGTTGCGGTACCGGGTTACGTCGTCAGCTGACGTGGGGTTTGAAAGGATAATCAGCCTGGAGTTCAGCCAGATCCCTGATAACGGGTATATTGCCCGGGATATTTACTATAAATCGTTTAAACACAGATAGTTATAATAGATCCTGGGGGTCTGCCTCCGGCAATTTCTGGCGCTCTTCCCAAGCCCGCAGCGCGATTTCATAGTTAGTGAGCGCTTCCCAATAACGATCGAAGACGCAGGGTTCGCAGCCGCTTTGGCAACACTCCCAGGGTTCGGGCGCGGTGGGTGGAACCGGTTTGGGATCCACAGCAGCCCGTCAGCGCAAATCGTCCGGCAGCGCCGCGTCGGGAAACCGGCGACGGATTTCCGCGACCAGCCGATCGGTATCGGCAGTGCGGCCGGCTTTGCGCAGTTCGCGCAGCCGATCCAGCCACTTGGCCACGGGCTCACCCTCGAGGTCCTGCCACAGCGACCCGGGTGTCTTGGCAAGCGGCGCTTGGGCTGACGACGCTGCTCCCTGCCCCAGAGACCGCTCCGCCGCAGGCTGACCCGCGGCGGCAGTCTCGGCCAAAGCTGTGGGGGCGGAGGCCGGCGCCGAACGCAGCGACGGGCGGGGCGCGGCCGCGTCGCGCGGGGCGCTGTCCTGGCGCGCACCGGCAGTTGCATCAGCCAGCGCCGCAGCATCAGCGGTCGCCTTGCGCGACCCGGCATCTGCCGCCTGCTTTTCACGATGCTCCTGCCCGCGCAGCTCTGGCGCCGGTGGTTCTGCGCGAGGCGCGGGCTGCGGCCGTTCAGCTACCGGCGATGCCGTCTGGCGTGCCGGCGGCGGTGCCGGCGCCATGGCTTCCGTTGCAGGTTGGGCGGGTACATCAACTACTGCGACCGGCGGTTGCACTTGCGGCGGCGGCGCCTCGTTCACCCAGCGATCCGCGCCCTCTTCGCGCATCATCGTCACCAGAGTCACCGACAGCACCACTACCGCAGCCAGCGACAGCGGAATGCTCCAGTACGAGGCACCGACATCCAGGGTGGGTTCGTATACGACTTCGATACGGCAACGGTCTCGCCCTATACCGCAGGGATCGCGGTGGTCAAGACCGCTCAGCCGACAGTTCTACCGATCGGCGGGGGTCCGGTCACCTACACCTACGCCGTGACGAACACCGGCAACGTGCCATTGGACAACGTTGAATCGCGTGTCACGGACAACAAGTGTGCGCCGGTCACGTACGTCAGCGGCGACGATGACCTGAACGGCCTGCTGACCAGCGCGACTGACCTGTTCGAGACCGGTGCGGCCGAAGTATGGAACTTCCAATGTGTCACCACGATCACGGAGGACACGACCAACGTGGTCACAACCGTCGGCACTCCGGTACGACCCGGAGAAGAGGGAAACCAACTGCTCGGCCCCGACGTGAACGCGACGGCGACGGCATTCGTGCAGGTGCCACTGCCGACCACGACAGTGCCGACGACGACTGCTCCACCGACAACTGCCCCGCCCACGACTGCTCCACCGACAACTGCTCCGCCCACGACCGAACCGCCGCCATCGGTGCTCCCGCCACCGCCACCCACGATGCCGGGCGGCGAGCTGCCGACAACCGGCAACAGCCCCACATCGACAGTCCTGCTCTCGCTTGCCTTGTTGGCAGGCGGTGCGACGCTGATCGCGATCACCCGCCGCCGAAGGGTCCCCCAACGCTGAACGACAGACGCTGAAGGACAGACGCTGAAGGACAGACGCAACCAGTAAGGTCAGGGCGCGTGACGGTAGCGAACCAGGAGCAAGTCGACGTGTCGGCCAATGCCAGCGACATGACCGGGACGGGGGCCCATCAGGCGGCGACGACCGGGTATGTCCGCTCCCCCGAAGATGTCCTGCGGCTCGTGGTCTTCCTCACACTGAGCCTGATCGGCGTCGGCCTCACACTCGCCGTCGAGCGATCGATCCTCGGTTTCGAGCAGGACCTCGTCGAACTCCTCGGATTCCTCAGCCCGACCGTGATCCGTGTCATCAACGGCAGCGCCGAACTGATCTCGCTGTTGATCGCGATGAGCGTGCTCGGACTCGCGCTCTCCACGCGCCGGTACCGCCTACTGGGATACATGGCCCTTGCGGCCGTGACCACCTTTGCCGTGATGACGGCAGTCGGCCGGCTGATCGACCGCGGGTCCTCGGAAGCGATCCGTAACCAACTGATCTCCCAGGTCGACGTCGGCGTGACGGTGACCTCAGGTGTGGTCGGTCTGTCGCAGTTCTCGGCGGTGTTCATCGTCATCCGCCCGTTCGTCGGCCGGCGGTGGCGAACAGCCGGCATCGTGACCGTCTCGCTGCTCCTCCTCGTTCAGTTGTTCGTGCACACCCATCTTCCTGTCGACCTGTTTCTGGCCCTCCCGGTCGGCGCAACAGTCGGCACGGGGGTGCTACTGCTGCTCGGTCGACCCGACCGACACCCGACCCTGTCGGCGATCACCGCCAGTCTCAGGGATGCCGGGCTCGCTGTTCGGGACATTCATCGGGCTCAGGTCAAAGTGCGCGGATCGGTCCCTTATTTCGCAACCCTCGACGATGGCTCCGGGTTGTTCGTCAAGGTTCTCGGCGGGCAGCAACGCGCGGCAGACCTTCTGTTCCGGATCTACCGGTTCCTCAAGCTGAAGAACGTCGGCGATGACCGTCCGTTCTCGTCACTGCGTCGCACCGTCGAGCACGAAGCGCTGGTCGCGCTGCTCGCCCGGACGGTCGGGATCCGCACGCCGCTGCTGCGCGCGATCGTCGAAGTCGGTGACGATTCGATGCTCCTCGCCTACGAATGGATCGACGGCACGCCGCTCGACCGAGTACCGACCGCCGACGTTTCCGACGAACTCCTCACGGCGGTGTGGGAGCAGATCGCGGTCATGCGCTCGCACCGCATCGCCCACCGCGGCCTGCGACGTGCCAACGTCTTCGTGCAACACGACGGGGTCCCGTGGATCATCGACTTCGGGTTCTCGGAAGTAGCGGTGGCCGACGAGATCCTCGATGCAGACGTCGCCCAGTTACTGGCTTCGTTCGCCGTGGTCGTCGGCGAACAACGAGCCGTCACCACTGGAGTCGCCGTCCTCGGTCGCGCCATCATCGGCGACGCGTTACCTCGTCTCCAGGCCAAAGCCCTCAGCGCGACGACACAAGCGGCGCTCAAGGAACAGCCGAAACTGCTCCAACGGCTGCAAGCCGAAGTGATCGAACAATGCGAAGTCGGCGAGGTCAAGTTCGCCGAACTCGAACGCGTGGACCGCCGAGTCGTGTTCGGTGTCCTGCTCATCGGTGCAGCGACCTACTTCCTGCTCCCCCAACTCGCGGACCTCCCGGGGATCATCGACCAAGTTCGTGATGCAAACTGGGGTTGGACCCCACTGCTGCTGCTCGGGACCGTGATGACTTACGTCGGTGCCGCGACCAGCCTTGGCGGCGCCGTGCCGCAACGTTTACCTGCCGGGCCGCTGTTCGTGTCGACCATCGCCTCGTCGTTCGCAAGCAAACTCGCACCGGCAGGCCTTGGCGGGATGGCCCTCAACGCCCGATTCCTGCAGAAGCAGGGCGTGGACGAAGCGGTCGCCGTGTCAGGGTCCGGTCTCAACACGGTGGCGGGCTTCGTCGGCCACATCGGCCTGGTCGGCGTGTTCATCATCTGGGCCGGTCGAGACGCGTTCGGATCGATCGAACTGCCGGATCCGAAGTGGTTCCTCGTCGGTGCGGGTGTTGCAATCGGGATGATGATCATCGGGTTGCTGATCCCCAAGATTCGGTCGCTCTTCACGAACAAACTGCTCCCGTCGCTGCGCCGAGGCTTGGTTGGCGTCGGTGAGGTCCTGAGCCACCCGGGCAGAGTTGCGATGCTCCTCGGCGGGTCGTCGCTGATCACGATGGCCAATCTGACCACGTTCTACTTCGCGATGTTGGCCTTCGGAGGTGGCTTGCCCTTTGCTGCCATCGGCGCCATCTATCTCGTTGGCTCAGCATTGGCGACGGCTGCCCCGACACCCGGTGGATTGGGTGCTGTCGAAGCGGCCCTGATCGGTGGCCTCGTCGCTGCCGGTGTCGACAAGACCGTCGCCGTTCCGGCCGTGTTCTTGTACCGGTTGTTCACGTTCTGGGTCCCGATCCTTCCCGGCTGGCTGTGCCTGCGCTGGATGCAACGCCACGACTACCTCTAGCGACCCCCGTCGGATGATCTGCGTCCCGCCCGGGTGGGACGGAAATCATCCGTTGGGGGTCTTGCGGGCGATGCGGGCGCCGAATCATCCAACGGGGGTCGCCGGGTTCAGGTGCGCATCAGGTGCGCATCAGTCGTGCGATCGCGACGGTGGCCTCGTCGATCTTCTCCTGTGCCTGCGACCCTCCGGCATGCACTGCGTCTACCACGCAGTGCTCGAGGTGATCGTGGAGCAAGCCGAGCGAAACCTGCTGCAGCGCCTTGGTGATAGCAGAAACCTGATCGAGGATGTCGATGCAGTACCGGTCTTCATCGACCATCCGGGCGATCCCGCGCACTTGCCCTTCGATGCGCGCGAGTCGCTTCGCAATGTCCGGCTTCTGCATGTCGTAGGCAGCCACGTTCACGTTCCTTTGGTCGATCGATCGGGAATTGCGGGGCCGGTCACGATGCTCCGCTCGCGGACTTGAACCTGCGCAGCCGGAGACTGTTCGACACGACAAAGACACTGGAGAACGCCATCGCTGCACCCGCCAGCATCGGGTTGAGCAGACCGGCCGCCGCGAGCGGAATCGCGGCGACGTTGTAAGCGAAGGCCCAGAACAGGTTTCCCTTGATCGTCGCGAGGGTCCGGCGCGACAGCCGGATGGCGTCGACCGCTGCGCGAAGGTCGCCGCGCACCAGGGTGAGGTCGCTGGCCTCGATCGCGACATCCGTGCCTGTGCCCATCGCCAGGCCCAGATCGGCCTGTGCGAGCGCGGCAGCGTCGTTGACACCGTCACCAACCATTGCCACGACTCGACCTTCGGCCTGCAGCCGACGGATGACTTCGACCTTGTCGGCGGGGAGGACCTCGGCGATGACTTCATCGATGCCGACCTGCGTTGCGACTGCTCGAGCGGCACGCGTGTTGTCACCGGTCAACAGCACCGGCCGCAGCCCGAGTCGGCGAAACCCGGCAACCGCTTCTGCCGACGTGTCCTTGACCGTGTCGGCAACGACGAGCATGCCGCGGGCTGCACCATCCCAGCCCACGAACACCGGCGTGCGCCCGGCTGCTTCGGCTGCGTCACGGGCAGAACGAAGATCTTCGTCGAGATGGATCGCCCAGTCAGCGAGGAAGCGCTCCCTGCCGGCAACGACCGCATGTCCCTCGACGACACCCCGAACGCCCAGCCCTTCGGTGTTGTCGAACGACTCGACCGGAACGAGATCGGCCCCTCGCTCTCGAGCGCCTGCGGCAATGGCCGCCGCGATCGGATGCTCCGACGCATCCTCCAGCGACCCGGCCAGGCGCAGGATCTCATCGACGTCTACTCCGGCGACAGGCACGACATCGATCAGCGACATCCGTCCGGTCGTGACTGTGCCGGTCTTGTCGAGAACGATCGTGTCGACGGTCCGAGTCGATTCGAGCACTTCGGGTCCCTTGATCAAGATCCCGAGTTGCGCGCCGCGACCGGTGCCGACCATCAGCGCGGTCGGTGTTGCGAGACCCAGAGCACATGGGCACGCAATGATGAGAACGGCGACGGCCGCGGTGAATGCTACGGACGCGTTGTCGGTCGCTGCTGCGGTGAGCCAGAAGCCGAGCGTGGCGGCCGCGAGCAAAATCACGACCGGGACGAAGACCGCCGCGACTCGGTCGGCGAGGCGTTGAACCTGGGCCTTGCCGGTTTGTGCATCTTCGACGAGGCGGGCGATCTGAGCGAGTGCCGTGTCTGCGCCGACCCGCGTTGCTCGTACCACCAATCGCCCACCGGCGTTCACCGTTGCGCCTGCAACTGAGTCTCCCGGGCGGACCTCGACGGGCACGGGTTCGCCCGTGAGCAGCGACGCGTCGATCGCCGAGGCGCCGTCTTCGACCACGCCGTCGGTCGCGATCTTCTCGCCAGGGCGGACCACGAATCGGTCATCGACTTCGAGTTGTTCGATCGGGATGCGTACTTCGGCACCGTCGCGGATCACCGCCACATCCTTCGCGCCCAGCTCCAACAACGCCCGCAGAGCAGCACCTGAAGTTCGCTTGGCCCGAGCCTCGAAATAGCGCCCGGCGAGGATGAACACGGTCACACCAGCAGCGACCTCGAGGTAGATCTGGCTCGATCCCATTCCCCGCTCGGGGGTGAGTGAGAACCCGTGACGCATCGACAGTTCGCCCGCATCGCCGAGGAACAGCGAATACAGCGACCACCCGAATGCCGCCAGCGTGCCGATCGAGATGAGGGTGTCCATCGTTGCGGTGCCGTGGCGCAGGTTTGCCCACGCGGCACGGTGAAATGGCCAAGCCCCCCATATGACCACGGGGGCAGCAAGTGTGAGTGACAACCATTGCCACCCGTCGAACTGCAA
>JANOEM010000565.1:0-15288 GCA_031413195.1 Actinomycetes bacterium | reverse complement strand
CTGGGCTGCCAACTCTGTGGTGACGGCGTTGTCGGCGTGTGGACGGTTGAGCCTGATGACTGCGATGCGACCATCGGAGACGTAGTCAACCAGTACGAGTTGGTCGGGTTCTGGTTCGTCCGCGGGTGCCCGATAGCCCATCTTCTGCATTCGTGTCTGCGTGTTGTTGTCTGCCATGTGATGCTCCAATGTGTCGTGTCTGCCATGCCGTCGTCGCGTCGCAGAGGCCGAGTTAGGTCCCCGGGGACACCATCTGACACGTGCCCAGAGGGCTGGCGGACTCCGATGTTCGAATCTGTTCCGATCGTCTCCCAGCAGCCCCGCCCCGACATCCCCCAGGTCGAGTGATCCTCGCCGGTTGGCGCGACGCTCCTCGCGGCGCTAGCCCAAACGGAACTCGCAGCGGGCTCGATAGACCGCGCATCGCACACGATGTCGGCGACGACAAGTCGAAGTACACCCTCGAAGAACTCAAGAGCTGGCTCGGCTTCCACAACGATGCGGTCATGACGGCGCTTCTCCTGGTGTTCGGCGTGGATCTCATCGCCAAGGGCCTGGGCGTGCTCGCCTGACACTTCGGGACGCTCTCCGGTCTCCCACGCATCGAGTTCGAATGCCTCGTCACCTCAGCAGGATCGGCGGCCTGTCAGAGTTCTGCGTGGTGTTCGATGGTCGGCAGGCCGGCCTCGATCCAGGCGGTGATACCGCCGTCGAGGTTGGCGACGTTCTCGTAGCCCATGTCGAGGAGTGTCTTGGCTGCGAGCGCGGCTCGCACGCCGGAGCGGCAGTAGACGATCACGCGCCCGGTGGGTTCGAGTTCGGCATTGTGGCGAGGGCTGACGGGATCGGCAGCGAACTCGAGCAGTCCGCGCGGGACCTGCACGGCGCCGGCGATGTGGCGTTCCCATTCGACGGGCTCGCGGACGTCGACGATGGCGACATTGCCCTCGGCCAGTTCGGCTGCGGCCTCGGCGGGGGTGATCTTGTCGACCTGGGCGATGGCCTCGGCCACCATTTGCGCAGCTGTCTTCATGACGGACTCCTCTCGTTCGTTGAGGACATCATTCGTCCCGCCAACTCGGTCGGCATCGCTCCATCTGGGCGATTGTCGGCGCCGGTACTGCTAGCTCAGCCCGTCGTCGGGGAGGAGCCCGACCTCGCGCGCCCTGGTGACGGCCTCGCCGCGGGTCGACGCTGCGAGCTTGCTGTAGATCGACTTGGCCTGGGTGGCCACGGTGTGTCGGGACACGTACAGACGCCCAGCGATCTCCGCCAAGGTGAGGTGGGTCTGGAGATAGGGCAGGAGACGCAGCTCAGCGGTCGACAGCGTGGTGGTCCGCCCACCTGGTCCCGCTTCGCTCAGTTGCTGACGCACGGCTTCGACCTGGTCGTTGAGCAGGCCGAGTCGGGGGCGGTGATGCAGGACGTCGTCGATCTCGTGCAGGATGATCCGGGCTCCGCGTGGATCGCCGAGCGCAAGGTGTGCGCCGACAAGCTGCAGCCGCAGGATGACGGACGCCCAAGGGGTGGCCCAGGTGACGAGCACACGCAGATGCATCGCCTGAGCGAGCGCCGTTCGGGCTGCCTCGACGTCGGAGTCGTGGAGCGAGAGTCGTGCCGCCGCGGCGTAGGTCGTCGCGCTGGTGCCGTACTCGGCCAAGTTGTGGGTGTCGATGACGTCGAGCGATGACGTCACGTCCTGGGCTGCAGTGTCCCAGTCACCCTGGTCCATGTGCAGCACGGCGCGCAGGGCCAACATGCGCGTCAAGGGCACCCACGCCTGCGTCTGCGCCGCGGCGTCGATGCTCGCGGTGTAGTCCAGGAGCGCGAGGTCGAAGTCGCCGTTCAGCCACCGTCCGGTGGCAAGCACGCCAAGCGCGATCGTGTGCCATGGGCTCCACGGCGGCTCGAGCGACGCGGCGAGCTCGCCGTCGCTGACCATCTGCTCGACGCCGCGCGGGCACAGGAAGCCTCGCAGCGCCGCACGATTCGACTCGAACGAAGGCACGCCCGGCGGCGCCGGCGGCGGCGAGTCGACGTGCTCAACGGAGTCGAGCCAACGCGACGCGTCCGCGGAGTGACCGGTGAGCGCAGCAATCCAGCCGGCGATCACGGCCAAGGTGGGATTGGCCGAGATCGAGTCGTCACCAATGCGTTCCAGCCATGTCGTGACGTCGTGAAGACGACCGGAGCTGTACTCGCCGAGGGCGTGTTGCGCGGCCAGATCGGCCGCACGGGCGGTGATGCCGGCAGCGAGGGCGTGCTTGATCGCGGCGTCGACCGAGCCAGCTTGCTCCCACCACGCCGAGGCGCGTTCGTGCAGGACCGGCACCCGATCAGGTTCGACGGCGTGCAGCTCATCGAGCAGGACCGTGCGCAGCAGCGTGTGGCATCGGTACCACGAGCCGGTGGCTTCGACCGGCACGACGAGGAGGTTCGACCGCGAGATCGAGTCAAGCATGCGGTCCGAGCCGTCGGTGTGCAGGAGCGCATCGCACAAGGGTCCCGACATCACGTCGAGGATCGACGTCCGTCGCAGGAACCCGACGATGTCGGGCTGCAGTTTCGACAGCACTTCGTCTCTGACGAAGTCGGCGGTCACCGCTGAGTTGATCGCCGCAGTGACCGGGAGCAGGGGACTCGAGACGCCGGAGCGATGGCGTCGGAGCGCGAGCGATGACAGGTACACGCCTGCAGGCCAGCCCTCGGTAGACGACATGATGTCGGCGACCTCGTTCGGTAACGGGGCGCCCGGCGTGAGTTCGAGCAGGCTCGTCACCTCCTCGCCGGTGAACGAGAGTTGTGAAGGTCCGAGTTCCAATACGTCACCTCGCGCTCGCCTGGCCGGCGAGGTCAGCCACACCGGCTGGCGGCTCGACACCACGAGTTGGACGTGGGCGGGGAGGTGGTCGGCCAGGAGATCGAGTGCGTCGCGTGCCTCGTCGTCCTTCACCTCGTGAATGTTGTGGACGACGAGCACGATGGAGTCGGTGTGCCGCGTCAACGCGGCGACGAGCCGCGGAACCACTTGACCGATGACCGAGATGCCAGGCGTCTCGGCGTTGAACTCGGCGGACGGGATGCCGAGCGTGCGGGCGACGGCGGCGGCGATGAGGATGAAGAGCTGCGAGGCGCTTCCGTCGCCCGGACCGAGCGAGACCCAGGCGAACGGGCGGTCGTCGCGTCGAGCCCACTGCGCGAGCAAGGTCCGCTTGCCGAAGCCGACCGGCGCCGACAGTGCGATCACTCGGCGATCCGATGCGGCGATCAGCTCATCGACCAACGCCCAGCGGTCGATGAGACCGGGCCGATCCGCCGGCACGTGAAGCTGGTCCTCGACGAGAGCCCAACGGGCCTCATCGTCTGCACGCGCGCTCACCTCGTGCGACCGCCTTGCACGCACACGTGGACCGCTACGTACATGGCGGTTCCCGCGTCGCTGCCCACGCGCACTCGACCCTGCCGCATCGGCGGAGCGTACCGGCGGGTGAACTTCGCTCAATCTGAGCGATGACCCGCCGACGCCGGTAGCGGAAGATCGAAGCACGCGCAGACCGCTGCGCAGAACACAGAGAAAGGTGTCGACCATGACCATGACCGACAAACAGTCCACGACCGTCCCCTTGAGTTGGGACGAGGTGTACTACACCAACTGCCCGCTCGTGTCGGCCAGCAACGTCGACCAGGAGTTGGGCTGGACGCGCGAGGAGTTCAAGAAGATCGGCGTCAAGTACGCGTTCCTCCGTTCCGTCCGCGAGAACAACTGGTATCCGCACTATGTCCACAACCTTGACAACCTGATCCGCTTCGGCGGCCTGTTCCCAACGATCCACGTCCACGGCGACATCCGCCGCACGGTGCTCCTGGGCGCAACACACGCTCCCCACGAGGGCGGCGCCCTGCTCGTGCGCGCGAGCGACGACATCTACACGATGCAGGAATTGAAGGGGAAGAAGGTCGGGCTCACGAAGAGCCTGAACACCATCAAGAACGACTGGTGGCGTATCCAGGAACACCAGGGCATCGAGCTGATGCTGAGAGTCAACGGGATGACGATGGACGACGTCGAGATCGTCGAGTTCCCCTATGCCGACGACTGGTACGACAAGCCGGAGATGTTGGATCCGATGGAGAACCCGTCGGAGCTGTGGCTCAAGCGTGACCACAAGCATGACCTCGCGTTCCGGCCGCTCGAGACGGCGCTCGAGAACGGTGTCGTCGACGCCATCTACACCCAGAGCAAGCCGTTCCAGCACCTGCAGGAGGCCACCGGCAAGTTCACGTCGATCGAGGATCTGTCCCTGCGTCCGGATTGGAGGCTGCAGGTCGCCAATATCCCGGCCGTCATCACCTGTACGGCCGAGATGGCCGAACAGCACCCCGAGCTGGTCGTCACGTTCATGAAGGGCATGATCAAAGTCGGACGATGGGCCAACGAGCACAAGCACGCGGCCGCAGCGATCCTCGACAAGCAGACCTTCTACCTCGACGTGGAGGACACCTACGAAGGCATCAAGCACATGGACCTGGTCCCGAACCTGTCGCCTCAGAATCTGGCGTCGATCAATCTCGGCAAGGACTTCATGGTCCGCAAGGGCTACATCGAGAACGACTTCGACGTGCACGAATGGGCGCGACCGGAATTCGCCGAGCAAGCCGCCAAGGAATTGCTCGAGGAGCGCTGGGAGAAGACCATGGGCGAAAAGCTCGGTCTCGACCACGCCCGCATCGGCTGACCCGAACCGCACCGAAGCGCATGACGTCACCGGGTGGTGCATCGACTTCTGTTCGATGCACCACCCGGGATCTCGATGCCCGTGACCCGAGAGTGTGGTTTCGATGGAACACGGATTGAACCTGCTCGCCATCATCGCGATCGGTGGCGCGTTGCTCCTCTGGAGCGTGATCACACCGCAACTCGAGCGGTGGAACATCAGCGGCCCGATGTTCTTCGTCGCTGCCGGGCTGCTCCTCGCCAACGAGCCGATCGCGTTCGTCGACTTCGAACTGCAGAGCGAGACCCTTCGCTCGCTCGCCGAGATCACGCTCGCGATCGTGCTGTTCGGCGACGCGGCCACTGTGCGGGTCAAGGAACTACGCCGCGACACAGCCCTTCCCGGCCGATTGCTCGGTCTCGGCCTGCCGCTCACCATGGCGGCCGGCACCGTGACCGCCAAGCTGCTGTTCCCTGGTCTGTCGTGGTGGGTGTGCGCGGTGATCGGCACAGCCGTCGCGCCGACCGACGCGGCGCTGGGTGCCGCGATCATTTCGGACCCGCGAGTGCCGGGCCGGATCCGACGGGTCCTCAACGTCGAGAGCGGCCTCAACGACGGCATCGTGACCCCATTCGTCAACTTCTTCCTCCTTGCCGCAGTCGTTGGCACGTCGCTCGAGAGTTCCTCGCTCGGAACAGCGATCGCCGACCTGGCGTTGGGAGCCGTCTACGGCACCGCCGTTGGCTACATCGGTGGCTGGCTGCTCACCCACTCCGGTGCAACCAACAGCGCCGCCTCACGGAACCTCGGCGCGCTCTCACTCGGTCTGCTCGCCTACGCCGCCACCGTCGAGTTCGGCGCCAACGGCTTCGTCGCCGCGTTCGCAGCCGGACTCGCCTACGGGATGGTGACGCGACGCGCCAACACGGGTTCGTCGGAGAAGACGCTCGCGCTCACCCACCAGGGCGCCGAACTGTTGTCGTTGATCGTGTGGTTCTTCTTCGGAGCCGTGATGGTTCCCACGATCGCCGACGCAGGATGGCGGGACCTGACATTCGCGCTGCTGACCCTCACCGTGCTGCGAATGGCTCCGGTCTGGTTGTCGCTGCTGGGCGTCGGGCTCGACCGTGCGACCGTCGCGGTGATCGGCTGGTTCGGTCCCCGCGGCCTCGCATCGGTCGTGTTCGCACTCCTCGCCCTCGGCGAGCTGGCACCGGCCGACGGCGATCGAGTGCTCGTCACGATCACCACCGTCGTCGCGCTGAGCGTGCTGCTGCACGGCGCGAGCGCCGCGCCGATCGCCGCCAAATTCGGCGCCGCCCATCCCGACGCTGCGACGCCCGGCACCGCGGCCCCGAGTGGCCAGCACGCACGGGAGATCTGACATGCACGCAGCAACCGACACGACGCTACCGACTGGCGTCGCCGAGCCCGGTAGCCGAGCGGCGATTGCAGGGCTGGTCTTCAGCGCTCTCTACATTGCGAGCTTCATTGCCGTTCGCGGGCTACCTCAAGCGACGTGGTCCGACGAGGAGATCCTCGCCTACTACGCGAGCGCTGACGTCGACTACCTCAAGCTCGTCACCCTCTACCTCGTGCCATTCGCGGGGATCGCCTTCCTCTGGTTCTTGGCCGCATTCCGTGACCGGGTCCTCAAGCTCGCAGGCACCGAGAACACGATGTTGTCCACCGTGCAGATCCTCAGCGGCGCGATCTACGTGGCCATGCAGTTCGCGGCGTCGGCAAGCATCGTGACCGTCGTGTTGACACTCGACGCCGATGTCGCGACCGCCGACGAGGTGGCCACGGTCAGGCCGTTCCTCGTGATGGGCGACACGATCCTCGTCGTGTTCGCGCTTCGCGCAGCAGCCGTCTTCATGATGGCCGGCACGACACGAGCGCTGCGGGCAGGACTCTTTCCTCGCTGGTTCGCCATCATCAGCTACACCCTCGCGCTCCTCCTCGTCCTCACGGTCGCCGAGGCCCGCCCCGTCGCGTTGGTGTTCCCACTGTGGATCGGGGTGTCGAGCATCCTGATCCTCGTTCGCCGCGAGCGCCTGCTCCTCGGACACGAAGCGTGAGCCATGTTGCGACTCAACGCCTTCGTCCCACCTGACCGAGCAGCGGCCATCGAAAACGCGCTCAACGCCGTGCAAGGAGTCCGACACGTCGTCACGAGCGGATCGACATCGGAAGGTTTGGTATGCCTGACAGCCGAAGTCGACGCCGTTGCCGCTGACCAGGCCATCGAACTGCTCGCCGGGTTCGACCTCGACTGGCGCGATGTCACGGTCGCACGCACGTCGAGCATCAGACCACTCGGCTGGCACCATCGCGAGCGCTCTCAGGACTCCGACGCACACGTGTGGGCCGAGGTCGTCGGCCGGGCGGATGAGAACTCCGAACTCGCCGCCACGTACCTCATGTTCATGATCGCCGCTGGGGTGATCGCCGGCATCGGCGTGCTGACAGGATCTTCGGTTCTCGTCGTCGGCGCGATGGCCATCAGCCCCGACCTGCTGCCGATATCGGCCAGCGCCATCGGCCTCGTCGACCATCGCTGGCATCTCGCCGCACGTGCCGGGCGGGCACTGATCGTCGGACTGATCACTGGCGCCGCGGCTGCGTTCACGGCCACTGCCATCGTGCGAGTCCTCGGACGCGTCCCCGACGACCTCGTGCTCGCCGACACGGTACTCGGACCCTCACTCACCGAGCTCGGCCCCGGGAGCGTTCTGGTCGCCGTCGCTGCGGGAGTCGCGGGAATGTTGGCCTTCGAGCGCGCGGCGGGAGCGGTCGTCGGTGTCGCCATCTCCGTGACCACGATCCCCGCCGCCGCCTACGTCGGCGACGCCATCGCACTCGGGCGCAGCACACCGATGTGGGGTGCCCTCGTCGTGCTGTGCACCAACGTGGTTGCGATCGTCGCAGCAAGCACCACAACGCTGTGGATCCAACGACACTGGCGTCGCCGACTCACCACGTAGCCCCCGCAACCCTCACTCGGTGGATTGCGCCATCGCTCGATCTGGGCGCCTGATGCCCGACATGTCGCCGTCGCGCGATCAAGACCGGGAAGCCTCACCATTTGCGCTGAGCCAAGCCGCCAACCCCACTCGGAAATCGCGCAGCGCAACGAGCACGCGGGCGGGTGATATCCGGCGAAGTCGGTCGCCTCCCCGGCCCGATGGGCCACCGCATAATCACTGGTTTGCGAGTCTGCGTTGGCGTGCTCTCAAAAGTCGATTTCGATGCCCATCGACGGCCGACTTGGTGTCGGTGGCGTCGGCGGTTGCAGCTCGAGTCCTCGTCGCTGCGCCCACTGGGCGAGCGGGGTGGCGAGTTGGCTGATGCCGGGCCGGTCGTCTTGGTCGCCGAGCGTGACGGCCATCTCGGCCAGCGCAGTGTTGTCGAGGTTGCGACCGTTGGCCCAGTGCTTCCATTGGTCGAGGGCGTGGCAGAGGCGCCCGGCGTCGTGGGCGACGCCTTCGAGATCGTTGAATCGGTCGAACATCCGCCGCGTCGAATCCATGCGGCGATGATCGTCGATGATGTTGTGGAGTACGTTGACCCGGCGTCGTGTCGGTGCCGCGAGTTCCTCGGCCCGGCTGAGTCGATCGGTGGCGACCGCAAGGACGTCGCTGGCAGTAGCGACGTCGCGGCGAGCCGATCGGCGATGTATCCGGCCGGCGTGCCGCAGCTCGGCTTGGGTCTCGCGCAGTGCTGACTGTGCCGCGTTCACGATGCGTTCGGCGGCGTCCACCTGGGCAGCGAACGGTTCGTGCGTCGCTTCGGCGGCCGGCAACTCACGCCCGGCCAACGCAACTTGCTCTCGGGCCGCGGCGCGTTCGGTGTTGCGTTCGTCGAGCCGTTGTTCGGCGTCGCGGAGACTCTCCTCGGCGTCGTCCCGGACCTGGTCGAACCAGTCGGGGACCTGGACCCGTCGCTGCGGCACGCTGGCGGGGACGGTCGCGGCGAGGGTGCGGCGATGCACCACAGCGGGGATGTCGGCACGGTCGGCGAGCAGAACGCCTTCGAGCACACTGCGCGCTTCGGCCAGATCATGAGATTTGGTGACGACGAGCGCGAGGTTCTCACGTTCACCGCGAGTCATGGCCATGAACAGGCCACGCCGCGTCGTCGCCGTTGTCGCCAAGGTGACGCTGCACGTGGACGTGTCGCCTTGCGCACCGGGTTCGGTGGTCGCATACGCAAGCTGAAGGTGCTCGCGAACGTAGACGGCGGGCAGGGTGATGGTGCCGTGTCCGTCGAGTCGGGTCACGGTCACGTCGCCCTCCTCGATCGAGTCGGTGGCGGTGACGGTCCACCGTTCACGATTCCGGACCGGCTCGTTGACACTGCTGCGTAGTCGGCGATCGTTGCGGCGGGTTGCGACGACATCGCCGACCATCACCCACGAGTCCGCAACCGGAGTGAGGGTGCCCTCGTCGAGTTCGCCGCGATCTCGCCGGCGTCGTTGGATGTGGTCGTTGATGGCGTTGACGTGCTCGGTGCGCGTCGTCGTAATCGACAACGACTCACCCGCGTCCCGACACTGCTGCCACAGCTCCGCGATCGTGTCGAGATGCTCAGCGAAGCTGCCGGGCCGGATCCGCCCATAAGCGGTGTAGGTGTCGAGCACGGACGGGATGCCGTGACGCAACTCCAGCGATGCGGCCGCTTCCCACCGGTTGGCGAACCGGTGGAGGTGTTCGAGCTCGACAGTTCGTCCGGTGTCACACAGCTCGAGGAACATCCCACCCCGACCAACCGCTTGGAGCTGGTGAGGGTCACCCACAAGCGCGAGTCGCCACTGGCGTTGCTCGGCATGCATCACGAGGCGTGACAGGTCCGAGGTGTTCAACATGCCGGCCTCGTCCACGATCACCGTCATGCCCGGCCCGGCATCCCACGACGACCCGTCGCTGTCGGGTCGGTCCAGTTCGTAGAGGAGCTTGGCGACGGTGTCGGCGATCATGCCGGTCTCGATTTCCATGACACGCGCCGCTTTCGCGGTCGGCGCCAAGCCCATCACCGCCCGCCGCTGTGCGTGCAGATCCCGGACAGCGGCTTGCAGCATGCGGGTCTTGCCCGCTCCGGCCGGACCGACGACCAGCACGAGCCGGTCGTGGCCAGCCACGGCGCTCGCCGAGGCGTGCTGACCATCATCCAACACCGTGTCAGCGATCGTGGCTGATGGTGTCGGTTCGTCGGCTTGGGTGTCGAGCGCCCACGACACGATGTGCTCCTCCTGGGTCAAGATGTGTTCGCTGGTGGACTGGTTCGTGATCGGCTCGATCCACACCGACCGACCATCCGCGGACCGCCGAGATGTCGACTCGATGATCGGGTCCAGATCGATGCACGACTCGAGCACCGTGTTCACCGACGCGTCGAGTGCTGCTACCCAGCTGGTTCCGTCGTGTCCGGGTTGCGGGGACACGGTGTCGCAGATGGTGCGCAACACGTCCATCCGATTCCACGTCGACTGACGCGACGCCAACACCCCAATCACGTCCGACACATCCAACAGCGACGCCTCAAACGGATGCGCCACGGCTGCCTCAGTGATCGAGGCAGTGAGCGTCGTGGCGTCGATCCCGAGACTCGCGGCCTCTCGCTCCCACCGTGTCCGCAGATCCGACACACCCAACCCGGACTTCCTCGACCGCGTGTCCACGGCCGCTTCGCGCTCCATCGCCGCGTACTCGAACCCCGACGGATCACGACCCTCACGCTGGACGAACTCGGCGAGCTTGTCACCCATCTCCGCATCGATCTCGCGGGCCCGTTTCGAGAACTGATCGAGTAGCTCGGCGGGGACGCCGGCGATCTCGGCTTGGCCGTTCACGATCGGATCGAACACCACCCCGTACCGGGCGGTCACCTCGGCGCGCAGCACCGACTGGTACAGATACCCGAAGGCCTGCTGGTACTTCTTCAACATCAACGCATCGAGCGCCAACCAGCGACCATCGACGGTTTGGACCTTGGCTGAGATCACCACATGGGTGTGCAACTGCGGATCATCGGCGCGGCTCGTCGACTGACGAAACACTCCCACCGTCAACCCCTGCGTCTCCGGGTGCAACCGGGCGCCGTTCGACCGGATCCGCGTCGTCGAGCCGTACTTCTCCACCATGGCGACGACCGCGTTCACCGCGACGTCATGACACTCCGCGAACCCGTCGTCCCCAGTCAGACCCCACAGCACCGACAACGACTTCGGCGCCGACAACGTCGCGTCAAACCCCGCCACCGCCCTGATCGCGTGCCCATGACGATCCACCCGATCCACCAACGCACGACCCAACTGCATCCCAGTCGTCGGGTGATACCCGGACAAGACCGCTTCGAGGGCTTCGGTCGCGACCTCGCCTGTCAAGCCGAGTCGTGGTGCTTGGGACCCGGCCCACACGCCGGGCTGTTCACCGTCGGCCTTCGTGAGATAGCCCGTGTAGTAGGCAGCGGACACTCCCGCCCCCGACGCATACAACGTCGTCACCCTGATCATGATCGCTCCCACCTGCGCGCGGGCACCTGTCTGAACTTTGAAACAGGAGCGAAGCGAGAGACGAACACGGAAGGGACCTCAGACCTCGAGAGAGAGGGCGAGCTGGCCGGACGAGCGGCGGGCCGACGAGGGAGGAACAGCAGGGGGACGAGCGGACGAGAGGGCAGGGGGCTGCGACAGGCAGGCGAGTGAGAGGCATTCGGCGGGAATCGCGAGGCGATACGAGCCGGCATCGAAGACGCCGGAATCGGAACGAGTTTGTACGGCGGCGACCACGCCGAGATCGCTGAGGCGACGCACGGCACGAGCCACGGTGTCCTTGGCGATGCCGAGCGACGAAGCGAGCGACCGGATCGACACTCGCGCGACGATGTGATGGCCATCACCGGTCGAGCGCTGCATCATCTCCTCGAGCACGGACCACGCCGTCGTGCCGACAGCGGCGCGCAGCTCGTGCGCCCGGGGACCGAGCACCATGCTGCGTCGGCTCGAGTCAGCGTGCAACAGAGGCTCCACCAACGGGTGCCTCCGCATCGCACAGCCGCACGACCCGGCCGGTCGTCACGAGTTCCATCAGCGCCCAGCGAGGAACCCGGTAGCACTCCTTGCTGAACTGGATGACCGGCAGGCCCGATGTGCCCCCGGAGTTCAGATACTCGTGAGCGAGTGCGTAGCCGAGCGTGCGACCGATGCGCAGGATCCTGGTGGCCTCGCGCATCGTGAGAAGTGGATGCTCCTCCGACTCAGCGAAGTCCTCCTGCGACGACATGGACCATCAGAAGTACACCCATGTCATTCACCCTGCAAGCCCCGTGTTTGTTGGGGTTCCGGACGATCCGGCACGAACGCACGCCAGCGGATACTGGCGGACACCAGCGGACACCAGACGGACATTCTGCTGTGACCAACTTCACACCTTCCAGGCTGTCCTGTATCCCCGGACACGGTCGAGGCGAACGCTTGGCGCAACAACTGACTTGCCAATTCTGCAGCGTCGGCGCATACTTGTGTCTGTCTCTGGCAAGCGCTGGAGAAAGTGGACCCGGTTGCCTACCGGATGGTAGGGGAGCCGGGTTCTGCGCTGTCAGGGCTGAAGTTCGATGACGTCGGTCAGCACGCCGCCGAGCCGGTTCGTCCAGGCATGACCTGACCCGACGGCCCACGTCACCGCGTCGGCGATCCAGAGCATTCGCTCCAGCTTTCCCGGCCGATGCTCGAAGACCATGAACGTCTCCTTCGTTCGTGTCCGCATGATGACCCGCTCGTCATCGCGATCGTCCTGGCGACTCTCGAGCACGAGGCTCAGCACTCCCCTGCCCTGGACCTCTCGGACGATCTCGGCAACGCACGCTGCGCGCGCTCGGAACTCATCGGTCTGGTGGTCCTTGGCACACACCGTTGCGAACGCTTGGATCGGCATGTCGGCGATCGCATCGAGGACGCGACGTTTCTGATCGTCGGTCTCGTTGTTGAAGTGAATGCGCGACGTCGTCACCGACAGCTCGTCCATCGCCGGCCGCAATACCGACAGATGCCGTGCCTCGACGAGCACGCAGCCCATGATGTACCGGCGTCCACGAATCGACTCGTCCACGAACGCATCGGTCGGACGAAAGCGCCTACTCATCGGACTCATCTCCTCGGAGCAGGTCACCGAGGCCGGCTGCCAGCGCCTGGTCGGCGGCAGCGAAGGCGTGGGCGTAGACGCGCAACGTCATCGCCGGGTTGGAGTGGCCGAGTCGACCGGCGACCGTGCGGACGTCGTGGCCCTGGCCGATCGAGACCGTCGCCGACCAGTGGCGCAGATCGTGGAGACGCCACTTCATGTCGATGCCCGACGCCTTTCGTGCACGCGTCCACCACCAACCGATGTGATCGGGCGGCACGAGATCGGGGCCGACGCCGAACATCCACGGACCGTACGGCTCACGTTCTCGGCGCAGTGCCCAGATCGCGTTCAGTGTGTCGGGGTCAAGCGTGAGCCGGCGGGCATTGCCGGTCTTGGTCGGCGCATCACGCAGGTCGCGCTGCTCGCCGGGGTGGCGGATCACCTCGATCGCCGAGTCGATCGTCAGCATGCTGTCGTCGTCGACGTCGGTCCATCGCAGCGCGGCCAACTCCGCGCGGCGAGCGCCGGTCATCGCCGCGAGACGCAGCGCCAACGCGGCCGCCGGATCGAACTCGCCGGCTGCTGCGATCACCGCACGGACGTCGTCGAGCGACATCACTCCCCTGGGCGGCTTCTTGGTGGTCTTGCGCTGTGCGAGTGACGCCACGTTCTGGCTCGCCCAACCCCAACGCACCGCCTGGTTGAGCGCAGCGCTCAACGCACCGTGCTGGTTGCGGATGCCGGCATCTTGCAACCCGGCGCGACGAAGGCGGGTGTGCCACCGTTCGACATCGGCGATCGACAACTGCGCGATCGAGATCTCGGCGATCTTGTCCTGCGTGATCGAGCGCACCCGACTCTGCTGGTCGCGCGCCGACGACGGCGCCCACGTGTCGAGGTTCTGATCGATCCACGCATCGAGGACATCGACCACCTTGCGGCCAGCGGCCGACGCGCTCCCGGGACCGACCTCCAGCGAGGCGGCAAGACGTTGCGCATCACGCTTGCCGCCGCGGACCGTTCGCGAGATCTGCGTCGGTCGTCCGCGGGCGTCGGTGCCGGTGAAAACCCGCACCTCCCATACCCCTGGCTTCTTCTCGCGCAGCGTTGCCACATCGGCAACAGTACGCCAGGGGTGTCACGCTCGCCAGGAAAACCCTAGGGATGATTCTAGGGATGGCCGAATTTCGGCAACTCGGCGCCGGAGCGACGAGCGACAGAATCACTCGATACGCAGGCCTGATATCGCCCGGGAGATGACGAGCTGCTGGATCTCGCTGGTGCCTTCGAAGATCGTGTGGATCTTCGCGTCACGGTGCCAACGCTCGACCGGGTACTCACGGGTGTAGCCGTAGCCGCCGAGGATCTGGATGGCGTCCTCGGTCACGCGGACTGCGGTCTCGGAGGCCTTCCACTTCGACATCGAGCCCTCACCGTTCTTGAAGGTCCCGTTCTTGGCGAGCCACGCGGCGCGCCAGATCAACAGACGGCTGGCGTCGATCTCGGTGGCCATGTTGGCGAGCTTGAAGGCAATCGCCTGATTCATGATGATCGGCCTGCCGAACGCGTGTCGCTCCTTGGCGTAGTCGAGGGCGTACTCGTAGGCCGCACGGGCAACCCCGAGCGCCTGCGCACCAACAGCCGGGCGGGGTGGCCTCGAACGTGGCCATCGCCGGCTGCTTGCCGGACGACACGTTCTCACGGGCACGGGCCAGCTTGGCGTCGAGCTTGTCCTTCCCGCCGAGCAGGCACGATCCGGGCACCTTCACGTCGTCGAGGACAACCTCGGAGGTGTGACTGGCGCGAATGCCGTGCTTCTTGTACTTCTGGCCCATTGAGAGGCCCTTGGTGCCGGGCGGCACGACGAAGCTCGCCTGACCCTTCGACTTCAACTCAGGGTCGACGCTCGCTACCACGACATGCACATCCGCAATGCCGCCATTGGTGATCCACGCCTTCGTGCCGTTGAGGGTCCACTCGTCCTTCGCCTCGTCGTACACGGCGCGGGTGCGCAGGCTCGACACGTCCGAGCCCGCATCGGGTTCGGACACACAGAACGCGCCGAGCTTCACGTCATCGGCCGTGCCATAGCACTGTGGCACCCACTCCATGATCTGCTCGGGTGTGCCATTGCCGGCGATTCCGGCCGCAGCAAGAGCGGACCCCATGATTGCCATGCCGATACCGGCGTCGCCCCAGAAGATCTCCTCGATGGCCACGGGCAGTGTCAGCCCCGTCGGATCACCCATCGCGTTCAGGAGGAAATCGACGCCGTAGAGGCCAATCTCGGCGGCTTCCCGCACGACCGGCCACGGGAACTCCTCGCGCTCGTCCCATTCGTGGGCGGCAGGGCGAACGACGTCTTCGGCGAAGCCATGGACCCACTTCTGGAGCTGGATCTGGTCCTCGTTGAGGGTGAGGGAGAACTCGGTCATGTCGCTAAGTTACCC
>JANOEM010000564.1:0-2133 GCA_031413195.1 Actinomycetes bacterium | reverse complement strand
CTCGCGGCGACACGTTCCCGGAACCGAACCCTCTTCGACATGTCCGGAGCCATCGAGCAGTGGTACGGCACCGGGTTCCGCTCGACGCCGACAGTCACCTGCAGCGAGCGGATCATGCGGGTGACAGGCGAAGAGGGTGGTATCCAAGAGATCGTCGACATCGCGGTCAACGTCAGCGCCGTGGCGACCGGATTGATCACGTCGACCGAACAGTTCCCCGAGGATCGACTCGACGATGCGCTCGCACGTGCCGACGAGTTGATAGCCGCCGCGAGCACCGCCATTCCGATTCCGAACGCTGCGGTCATGGCCAGCCGCGCCGCCAACGTGTGCGCTCGGTCGGGTCAGACCGATCTGTTCATCGACTGCTTCGTCGACGGGTTCGTCGCCGAATTGGCCGACGCCACGGTCGTCACCCTCGAGGATCTGCGCGCCGGACGTGTCGAGCCGTCGGTGCTCGGATTCGGTGGCGTCGAGCGTTACCTCGTGTCGGCACTCGGCGAACGGGTCGCGATGCTCCGGGTGAACACGAGCCGGGGATGGGCCTGGTCGGTCGAGGAGGTCGACGAGACCGGCCGACTCGCTGGGATCACAGCCTTCACCAAGCTACGCGCCGCCGCCGATCATCTCGACGAGCGATGGATCCATTGCGATGGGCAGCACTGGTCGTCGGCTCCGGTCGTCCAACAGTTCAATCTCATCACGCGCAAGCGAGATGTCGAGCAGGCCCGACTTCTGCTCCACCACGACTTCTCCGTCGGCGACCGTCGGGCCTTGGGGTTCGGTCAACTCGACCGCGAGACGTATCTCACGGTCCTTGGCGACCCTGCGGCTCGTGACGAACAGGTATTGGTGAGTCGGTCGTTGCTCCACATCAACGAGACCGCGACGGTGGGCCACAGCGCATTCTTCATGGAACGAGACGATGGTGACCTCTGGGAAGCGACAGCCAGCCTCGCCGTCATTCGCTGTCTCGGCGGGCGCGTCCTGTCCTGCGACCTCTTCGACGAAGATGACATCGACGGTGCGCTGGCGTTCCTGCGCGAACTCGACTGACCGGCGGAGCCGAGGATCCACCGCCGCCGAAAGGTTCCCCGAGTTGGTGCTGGTGGCGCGCGACCAATCCGGCGCCTCCCGTCGCAACCTCCCCCAACTCCCCCTACTCCAGTGTTCATGTCACCGCAAGCGACGAAAACCGACCACTGGTGGTGACATGAGCGTCGGGGTGTTCGGGGCTGGGCTTCTTACTCCGAACGGTACGGGACGCGAAGATGCGCAAACATCGGAAAGTGCGTCAGGTTCAGGGTGGCCAGTTCTGCACCGAGCTCCTTGGCTGTCGCTGCAATCACGTAGTCGACGAGGTCGATCCCGCTGTGCGACCGCCGGAACTCGCGCAGCATCGTGGCGGCTGTCTTGGCAATCTCGTCGGTCACCGGCACGACCGTCAACGCGGCGAAGAGGCGGCGAACGCCGTGGCGTTCTTCTGACCGCATGCCGCCCTCGATCTCGACTCGACTGAGAACCGACACGAGAGCTGTTCCTTCGGAGACAGCCTCAATCAGAAGCTCGGTCGCCTCGGGACGCCCGCGCAAGTGGTCGATCAGCACCGAACTGTCGAACAGCGTCGTCACAAGTTCAACGCCGTGAGGCGCTGATCGGCAGAACGGCCGCGGACCGACCGCTGCCAGGTCTCCCAATCGGCTTCCTCCGCGAGGAGCCCCGCCGTCTCGCGAATTGCAGCGACCGCATCATCGGATTCGGTCTCGATACCCAGACCGCGATCGAGCAACTCCCTGATGACCTGTGACTGAGCACAGCCGCGCTCTCGAGCCCGTTCCGCGACCCGTGACCGTTGCTCATCGGTGAGGTAGATCTGCGTGCGCTGCATACACCACACCATACACCGCGGATTGAGCGGCCCATTCGCGATCGGCGATATCGGCTCAGAGGGTTACGCCGTAGGACTCATCGAAGAAGCCTGCGGTGATGTACGAGGGCTTCACGTAGGCAAATCCCTTGTCGCCCCACGCCGTTCCCCAACTGTTGCGGACGATGAACCGACCGTCGGCCCGGTAGCCGACCACGCAGATCGCGTGACCGCCGCGCACCGTGTCGGGTTTGAAGGTGTCGACC
>JANOEM010000563.1:0-1721 GCA_031413195.1 Actinomycetes bacterium | reverse complement strand
TCCGCCATCTCGACGACGAACTGGCTTCGACGGCACCGCTGCTCGACGCGTTCCGGGGCAGGTTGCGCGATGCATGAGTCGTTGAGAGCGTGGCTTGCGGCGAACATCGACCTTGTCTTCTCGACGTCGACATTTCACCGCATCGGCACCGGTCACTCGCGGGCGATGTACCGGGTCACGGCCGATGACGGTCGACGGGTCGTGGTTCGCGTCGAACAAGGGGGTGTGTTCGGCACGACGAGTGCCGAGGAATGCAGGGTGATGCGCGACCTCCATCAAGCCGGGTTCCCGGTCGCGAGGATTCTCGGATCCGAACTGACCGGCGAGGTCGTGGGCCAGCCGTTCTTCGTGATGGAGTTCATCACCGGTATCGAGGAGACTGCCGGAGGTGAGTCAGCAGAAAGAGAAGCTGCGGTCCCCGACGAGCGTCTCCTTGATCTCGAAACCGCCGCGTCGTTCGTCGACATGCTCACCCGCCTGCATGCACTTCACGGCGCAGGGTTCGGATTCGACATCGTTCCTCCGTCACCGTCCGATGCCACCCGCTTGCAGGTGCAACGGTGGCTCGACGTCTACCGCTCGGCGACGTCGCTTGCGAACCCGTTGATCATCGAGGCTGCGGCCTGGTTGACGTTCCACGCACCGCCGCTCGAACGACTCTCGGTCGTCCACGGTGATGCCGGCCCCGGCAACTTCGTGCATTCAGGTGGCGCGATTGTTGGCGTCACCGACTGGGAGTTCGCGCACCTGGGCGATCCGGCAGAGGACTTCTCGTTCTGCCTCGCGATGCGCGGTTCTCGCACGATGGCTCGCGCCGCATGGTTGCAGCTGTTCGCCGAGCGCGCCGGCTTCGAGTTGACCGACGATCAATGGCTCTACTGGGAAGCGTTCAACCTGTTCAAGGGCGCGTGTGCCAACCGGACGTGCCTGCGAATCTTCGAAGAGGGCGTGAACCGTGCGCCGAACATGGCGATCATCGGCACGGCCCTGCACCAGGTGTTCCTGCGCCGGCTCGCGGGAATCGTCCATGCCGCTCGCTGATCCGCGACATGCTAAACCAATCGGATGGTTAATTCCTCGCCGCCCCTGACCGCACCCGTGTCGCCCGATGACTACGTGGCCATTCAGCGCCTCGTCCACCGCTACTCCGACGCGGTCGTGCACCGCGACGTCGACAAGTGGGGTAGCTGCTGGTCTGAGAGTGCCTTCTGGGACTTCGGTCGGGGTCGCAAGGTCGAGGGCAAGGACGCCATCGTCAGGCTCTGGCTCGCAGCGATGGCAGGCATGGACGCGGTGGTCCAGATGGTCAACAATGGCGACGCCTGGATGATCGGCTCGGATCCCGATCGAGCAGCCGGGCGGTGGTACGTCGTCGAGCGATACCGGCGAGCAGACGGAGAGGTGAGCATCCTCCTCGCCCACTACGACGACGAGTACGTTCGCATCCCCGGCGGATGGCAGTTCTCGAAGCGGTTCCTCGGAGTTCATTACCAGGGTGCCCCCGACCTGTCCGGCGAGTTCCACAACACCGCCGACAAGCTCGCTGTGCGGGAGCCCACCGATGCCTGAGTTCGCGCGCCTGCTTGCCGAAGCACGACCCGACGAGATCGCGCTGCGCGATGGTCGTGAGGCCTTGACCTGGGCTGAAACCGGAGACGCGCTCGACCGCATCGCGAACAGACTGCTGGCGACCGATCTGGGCCGTCGTCGCCGGGTCGCTG
>JANOEM010000562.1:0-1686 GCA_031413195.1 Actinomycetes bacterium | reverse complement strand
AGACCCGCCCCGACCGACCCCGCCCTCCACCCAACCGTTCATGTCACCACCAGTTGTCGGTTTTCGTCATGTGCGGTGACAAGAACGAAGAGTGGGACGAACTGACCGCAGCCGTCAGGGACCGATCAGTCCGTCACAGAGAGGGGAAGGATCATCGGATCGTCGTCCCAATGTCCGTCGATCCAGGTGTAGCGCTCGTCGAAACACGGAGGCGTGCGGCGCTGATCGTGCTCGAGGTCCCCCGCCAAGTAGTTGAGGAAGTACATGTGCGAACCCGGTGACGCGGCCGTCGAGTGGTAGCCGGCAGGGACGGTGACCAGGCTGCGGTGTGGTGCGACGAACACGTCGTCGAGACCATCGCGCTCACGGAAGTTGCGGTGGATCCCGAACCCAGTTTCCGGGCGATGCTCGAAGTAGTACGTCTCTTCGAGGTACGGCGAGCCGTCGTGGCCGTCGTGGCAGTGCGGCGGCCATCCGCTCCACGAACCCCGGGGAACGAGTACCTCGTACAGGATCAATCGGTGGGCCTCGAGCGGCGGCGCGAGCAGATGCGTCACCTGACGACGCGCCGCTCCACCGCCACGGATCTCGGTACGAATCGACTCACCCGTGATCAATCGGGTGGGGTAGACCGGATCAGCAGGTGCACCGCCGATCGCCAAGGTCGTCTGCTCGGTGATCGTGATCGACAGCGACTCGCCCGGCGGGACGTAGGCAACGGATCCAGGTCCCGAGAAAACGTCGTTTCGATGCAGCTCGAAGTGATGACCGTCGCTCGTCAGCTCGAACCGGCCTGCCAACGGCACAACAGCGAGTTCGGACGTTCCGGTGTCGATCTCGATCGTCGTGCCCGCCCTTGCCTCAATGGTCGCGAACGACACGTATCTCCAGCCGGCAGATGCCGGATTCGCAGCGCACAGGACGGCGGCATCGCCGACCACGTCGGCGCGGAACAGATCGGAGAGCTGCCACGGCGTGTCGCTTGAGCCGCTCATCGGTTGGCGCCCCATGTCGTGATCGTGCTCCGGAACCGATCGGCGACCGTGAGGACGAGTGCCGAATCAGCCGCAGCCGAAGGTTGATCGGCGAGCCAACTACGCGCGGCCGGACCGAAGATCGCGCGTCCGATCGCGAACCCGCGCACCATTGGCTCCGCTGCTGCGGCCGCGAGAGCGACACCGAGGGCTGCGGGCTCGGCAGTTTGGCCGAGGACGAGCATCCCCTGACAGGTCGGGTCACATCCGGCGATCACCGCAGCTGCATCCGCCCACTGGCTTCGTTCGGCAATCGGGGGCAGCTTCCACCAGTCGGGAGTGATGCCGTGCGCATACGCGGCCGAGATCATCAGCGGCAGGTAATCGGGGCCGGGATCGATTCCGGCGGGCGACTGGAACTCGACCAGGAACGCCCGATCCGCAGCCATCGCGGCAGACGTGAACTGCACCATCCGCCGGAACTGCTGATCGGCCACGGCGCCCGGGTCTGCGGGATGGGCGTAGACCATCAGCTTCGCAATGTGGTCCGCCGGCCACGATCGGAGGGTGCGTTCAACATCGTTCTCGCACTGGAACTCGACCGGACGCGACCTTGGGCGATCGATTGCGTGGGCCAGCCAGTGACCTCGACCGGTCGCCCGATCCAGTAGTTCGACGCCGTAGAGATCGTCGATCAGGACTCCGACGTCGT
>JANOEM010000561.1:0-3052 GCA_031413195.1 Actinomycetes bacterium | reverse complement strand
GGCCGTTGCCGGTGCCATCACGCCGATGCCCGGTGGTACGGGGCCGATGACGATTGCATGCCTGCTCGAGAACACGTTGCAGGCCGCGCGCATGCTCGGCGCCGTTCCCCGGAACGACTGAACCGGTTATTCTTGCGAGTGCAGTGTTCATCGGATTGATCTCGATCGGCAGGAGGTGACGGATTTGACACAGAGACCAACTCGCCAATCAGCACGCTCGCCACGCTCGGCGAAGCCGCCGTTGCAGCGAATCACCGAACCGCTCGTACGCGACAATGGCGTCCTTCGCCCTGCGACCTGGGACGAAGCGCTCGACCGGGCAGCAGAAGGCTTTCGGTACGCCCGCAATACGTACGGCGAGAACGGAATCGGCATCTTCTCGTGTTCGAAGAGCACCAACGAGATGAACTTCCTGGCTCAGAAGTTCGCGCGGCAGGTCCTCGGGACGAACAACATCGATTCCTGCAACCGAACTTGACACGCTCCAAGCGTGGTCGGTCTGGCCACAGTGTTCGGTGCCGGTGGTGGAACCTCGTCCTACCGCGAAATCGAAGACACAGATGTCATCATCCTGTGGGGCAGCAACGCTCGGGTCGCCCATCCGATCTTTTTCCATCACGTGCTCACGGGTGTTCGCAACGGTGCCCGATTGTTCGTAGTCGATCCTCGCCGGACAGCCTCAGCCCGTTGGGCCGATCGGTGGCTCGGCCTCCACGTCGGTTCCGACATCGCCCTCGCCCACGCGATCGGGCGAGAGATCATCGCGGCGGGCCTGCACAACCGAGCGTTCATCGAAGGTTCCACGACTGGGTTCGACGAGTACCGGGCGACGGTCGAACCGTGGACTCTGGCGCGGGCCGAGGCGGTCACCGGGGTTCCGGCGGATGCCATCGTCGAACTCGCTCACGCCTTTGCCCGAGCCGACCGTGGCCAGATGTGCTGGACCCTCGGCATCACCGAGCACCACAACGGTGTCGACAACGTTCTCTCGCTGATCAACCTCAGCCTGCTCTGCGGTCACGTCGGCAGGCACGGAGCCGGGATCAATCCGCTCCGCGGACAGAACAACGTCCAAGGCGGCGGCGACATGGGAGCCATCCCGAACAAGTTGCCGGGCTTCCAGGACATCCTCGACAGCCACGTTCGCTTCAAGTTCGATGCCGCGTGGGACACCGTGATCCCCGATCATCACGGTAAGCACCTGACCCAGATGTTCGAGGCAATGGAGCGCAAGGAAATGCGCGCGCTCTACGTCATCGGCGAGAACCCCGCCCAGTCCGAGGCCGACTCGACTCACGCGATCCACATCCTCGAAGGTCTCGAACACATGGTGGTCCAAGACATCTTTCTGACCAAGACCGCAGAACTCGCCGATGTCGTGTTGCCCGCAACTGCTGCGTGGTGCGAGGCCGAGGGCACCGTGACCAACAGTGAGCGACGCGTGCAGCGCGTTCGCAAGGCGATCGACGGGCCGCCCGGCACTCGCGACGACACCGAGATCATCATCGATCTCGCTCACCGTCTCGGGCACACCGAATGGGACTACCCCGACGCCGAATCGATCTTCGAAGAACTGCGCACGTTGTCGCCGATGCACGCCGGGATGTCGTACCCACGCCTCGAACAACTCGGCGGCATCCAGTGGCCGTGCCCGAGCGAGGACTCGCTCGAACCGAGCTTCCTGCATGGCAGGTTGTGGGCAGAGAATCCCGCCGACCGGGGCCGCTTGGCGCCGTTCAGTTCGGTCCCGTGGGCTGGTCCCGTCGATCAACTCAGCGACGAGTTCCCGATCCGGCTGACCACCGGGCGTCGACTCGACTCGTACAACACCGGCGTCCAAACTGCTTCGATCTCGTCGCCGATGCGTGACGGCGAGACGCTCGACCTGAACCCCGACGATGCCATGCGACTTGGCATCGAACGCGGCGAGATCGTTCGGGTCACATCGCGCCGGGGCTCGATCCAGGCCCCGGTTCGGTTCGACTCCCACCTCCGCCCCGGCCTCGCGTTCATGACCTTCCACTTCCCCGACGAAATCGATGTCAACGTGCTCACGATCGAGGCCAACGATCCCAAGAGCGGAACCGCCGAGTTCAAGGCCTCGGCGATCCGGGTCGACAAGATCGAAGCCAGCGTTGGTCAAGCGCCCGTTCCGGTAGCCGGCGAATAGCGAGCGGACGCGTCCATGGATCTCCGTTTCCCCGATGCCGAACCGACTCTCGACGAGATCCAGGCGCTCGATGATCTGCTCGGTGAGTCGCTGATCGAGCAAGGTTGGCAACTCGAACGCGGGGGTGCCCATCGCGCCGACGCAGTGAGACATCTGGTGCTCCCGGCGCTGCACGCGTTGCAGGACCGGGTCGGCTGGATCAGCCCAGGCGGCCTCGGCGAGCTGAGCCGCCGGCTCGATGTGCCGCCGGCCGACGCCTACGGCGTTGCCAGCTTCTACGCGATGTTCGCCCTCGAGCAACGACCGAGACGAAACGTGCACGTGTGCGCTGACCTCGCCTGCCAGGCACGTGGCGCCGGAGCGCTGCTCGATGCGGTCGAAGCGGCATGCGGGGGTCCGGGCCTGTTCGACGCGGAGTCGAACTCGTCATGGCAACCGAGTCCATGCCTCGGGTTGTGCGAGCGGGCACCGGCAGTCCTGGTGACAGAGGCAGGAAACCCGTCGGCCGAAGCTGTCATTGCACCGGCCACGGTCACCGATGTCACCGTGTCCATGCGAGCGCCAATGCGCGATCTGGCGCGGGAAGCCGGTGTCGCCGCCGCCGTACCTCAGTTCCCCGAGAGCGCCGCCGAACTGGTCCTGCTCGCTCGCGTCGGCATCGTCGATCCATCGTCGGTCGACTCGTACCGCGCCAACGGCGGTTATCTCGCGCTCCGGGCTGCGGTGGCAATCGGCCCCGACGAGGTCATTCGAGAGGTCACGGAATCCAATCTGGTCGGCCGCGGTGGCGCGGCGTTCCCGGCCGGTCGCAAGTGGGCGGCCGTGGCTTCTCAGCCTGCGCGACCGCACTACGTGGTCTGCAACGCCGATGAGAGCGAACCG
>JANOEM010000560.1:0-11283 GCA_031413195.1 Actinomycetes bacterium | reverse complement strand
GATTCCCAGCTCGAACGCCCCTGGTCCTCTTCGATGATCGCGGCTGGATCGACACCCTGGGCGACCAGGTAGTCCGTCGATGTACTCGCCTCCGTGAAGCGATCGCCGGGCTGGTTTCCTCCGGTGACCACGACGATCGGGGCAAGTCCCCGGTCCCACAGGTCGACCACGTGGTCGAGCCGAGCCTGCAGTTGTGGGGACGGTCGTCCGTCGTACTGAGCGGCACCCATGACGACAATTGCATCCACTGCCCTGGCATCGTCTGATGCCCCGACGAGGTGGACCTGGATCAAGTTGAGTACGAAGTACCCGAGAGCCGCCGCTGTGACCCACACCAGAACTCGCATCCAGCGGCGACGCGGCAGATGGGGCCGACGCCGCTGCGAGGGCTCCGCGACGGCAGCCGGGTCGATCTTCAAGGCATCCACCGCGAGCGAGTCGGGATCGATATCGAGCGACGACGGCGTGTCGGAGCTCACGCCGGCGCGGCCCCGTAGCGGTCGACGGCTGCCCGGACCCGGCGGAGCGTTTCGTCGCGACCGAGTACCTGCAGAGATTCGAACAGTGGCGGGCCGATCGTTCGACCGGTGACTGCAACCCGGACCGGGGCCTGAGCCTTGCCGAGCTTCAGGCCATAACCATCGCCGATTGCCTCGAGGGTTTCCTTGAGCGCCTCGTGATTCCACTCGGCGACTTCGTACGCCTTCGCGACTTCGGTCAGCAGAGCGAGCGAGGTCGGTACGGCCATCACCTTCGCGAACGCGGCATCGTCGATCGGGGCGTCGGCAAGGAACAAGAAATCGACCATCGCCGCGACTTCGTCGAGACGGGCAACCCGCGTCTGGACGAGTTCGGCCATCTCCGAAAACACGCTCGGGTTGAACCGCTCGCGCTGCCACGGCACGTCGTCGGCCGCGAGGAACGGCGCGCACGCCTCGATGAACTGGCTCACGGTCATCGCGCGGATGTACTCGCCGTTGAATGCGGTGAGCTTCTTGACGTCGAAGAACGCCGGGGAGTGGTTCACGTCTTCGAGCCGGAACTCGTCGACGATCCGGCTCCACGCCACGATCTCGGTCTCGCCACTTGGCGCCCAGCCGAGCGTCATCAGATAGTTGACCATCGCGTCGGCGAGGAAGCCCTCGGCGCGGTACTGCTCGACCGCGACCTTGTCCCGACGCTTCGACAGCTTCTTGCGCTGTTCGTTCACGAGAACGGGAACGTGGGCCCAGACCGGCGGGACCGCGCCGAGTGCCTGCCACAGCATCTGCTGCTTCGGCGTGTTGGGTAGATGTTCCTCGGCGCGAACCACATGGCTGATTCGCATCGTGACGTCGTCGACCACGTTGGCAAGGAGGAACATCGGTGTGCCGTTGCCTCGCAGCAACACGAAGTCCTCGATGTTGCTGTTATCGAACGAGACTGCGCCACGCACGAGATCGTCGACAACCGTGGTTCCCTCGGGCACGCGGAATCGCAGCACTCTCCCGGGGCCGGCTTCGAGCCCGCGATCTCGGGACGAGTTGTCGTAGCCGGGCTTGCCGGTCAGTTTGGCCCGCTCTTGGATCTGATCACCGGTGAGATCGCAGTAGTAGGCGCGCCCGGCCTGGAACAGACGCATCGCGGCCGCAACGTGTTCGGTGGCGAACTCGCTCTGGAAGTACGGCCCTTCGAAATGCGGGTCAGCGGTGTGGATACCGATCCAGGCCAGGGCGTCGATAATGCCCTGTGTCCACTCCGGCTGGTTCCGGGCCTCATCGGTGTCTTCGATACGGAGCACGAACGTGCCACCGAGCCGCTGCGCGATCGCCCAGTTGTACAGCGCCGTGCGGGCACCGCCGACATGGAAGAAGCCGGTGGGCGACGGAGCGAAACGAAGGCGGAGCGGGCGGTCAGGCATAGCGAGGCAAGGCTACCGGTGGGCTCTGCGCCGGGAACCGCACCCTGCAGTGAGCCGTTGCAAGCAGCCGTTACAGGAAACCGTCGTTCAGGTGTGTGGTGAGATCGCCCGTGAGCTCGAGCAGCATCCGTCGCTCGGCGAAGCGCCAGGCGCCGTTCACGCGGTGGACACGGTCGAGGTACGTGCCGACGACAATCGGCCCGAGCGGACCGCCGGGCGCCTGGTGAACGACCTGAACATACGATCGGGCAGTCCCGGATTCAGCATCGTCGGAGACATCGATGCAGACATTGGTGACGACGTGGCGGGTGCGCGGCACTCCGTCATAGGTTCGGACGCTGGCGCGCATCATCGACAGTACCTGCGCAGCTCCGCGAGCTGCACCGGATCCGACAAGACCGTAAAGGCCATCGTCGCCAAAGAGGCGGGCAGTCGACTCGAAGTCGCCGGTGTCGATCCCGGAGCAGTAGTCATACAGCAGCCGTTCGATTGCATGACGCGCCGTGATCCGATTGTCCATCGAAGCTCCGCTCCGTCTCAGCGATTCGTCGCCAAGGCAAGGTTACGCAATTGCCGGAGTCCAACGGTGAGCGTGGTGATGTCGAACGTGTCACTGCGCCGAACCTCGTTGAACATTGCCGTGACTCGTCCGACGGACCGGTCGTTTGTGGCCAGCCAGGTGCTCACATCGGTACCCGACCGCAAGACGTCCTCGGTCAGTTCCGAAAGACCGGTCAGTAAGTCATCGCGCAATGCTGAGCGCGCCTGCGTCTCCCACCGGGTGGATCGCGGCAGAGCGCCGACGCCGTCCCAGAGCCACAGCACATCGAGCTCATCGAACAGATGCCAGTACATCTCGGCAACCCGAACCGAGTCTCCACCATGGCGGTTGGCGAGCTCGATCACGTCAAACGCCGTGTGCAACAGCGGCCAAACCGATGATCGCTCGGCCAACGCTTCGGGGACCCCCGCCGCAAGCCGACCCGCCCAGGTCGAGTGGATGATCGCACCCAACTGGCCGCGCAACACCTCGTCGTAACGCAAGGTGAGCCGAGCGAGCTCGCCTTGGAACTCCGCAACAGTCGCTGCGAGGTCGATCGGAGGACGACGATGCCGGAGCAGCCACAGCACACTGCGCTCTGTCATCCGTCTGGCCTCGAGCAACAGTTCGAGCTGAACATCGAGTTTCACGTCGCCGGCGAGCGCCTCGATCTCGTTCCATTGGGTAGCGAGCTGGGTGATGTCTCGTGCCGCCACCCACGCCCGCGCGATGTCGGTCAGGGAAGCACCGGTCTGTTCGGTGGAGCGGTGGTCGAACGAGATGCCCGAGAGATTCACCATCTGATTGGCGAGCTGGGTCGTGACGATCTCGCGTCGCAGCTGATGGGAGAGGATCTCCTGACCGAACCGCTTTCGCATCGGCTCGGGGAAGTAGCGCACGAGCTCGGACTCGAGATACGGATCGTCGGGAAGGTCGCTTCCGAGGATCTCCGCAGCGTCGGCGTTCTTGGTGTATGCCATCAACACCGAGAACTCGGGCGTGGTCAGGCCCTGGCTGTTCGCCTGGCGCTCAGCCAACTGACGATCGTTCGGCAAGTACTCGAGAGCTCGGTTGAGCCATCCCTCGGCCTCCAACGTCTGGAGGTACCGAGCATGCACGTTGACCATCGGGAAAGCCTGTTTGCGAGCCATCGTCAACGCGAGGGTCTGGGCCCTGTTGTCGTCCAACACGAGTTCACCGACCTCGTCGGTCATCGACGCCAGGAACTCGTTGCGGTCCTTCACCGCGAGCTCTCCTCGCCGGACACAGCCGTTGAGCAGGATCTTGATGTTGACCTCGTGATCGCTGCAATCGACACCAGCAGAGTTGTCGATCGCATCGGTGTTGATCAACCCGCCGGACAACGCGTACTCAACCCGGCCCCGCTGAGTGAGGCCGAGGTTGCCTCCCTCGCCGACTATTCGGCAGCGCAGTTCGTTGCCGTTGACTCGGAGCGCGTCATTCGCCCGATCACCCACGTCGGCGTGGCTCTCCGAAGTCGACTTCACGTACGTGCCGATCCCGCCGTTCCACAACAGGTCGACCGGGGCACGCAGGATCGCCGAGACCAGTTCGTTCGGGGCCAACTCCGCAGCGTCGACGCCAAGCCGTTTGCGCACCGCTGCCGTCAACGGGATGGACTTCTCCGACCTCGCGAAGACACCTCCCCCGTCGCTGATGACGGACCGGTCGTAGTCGGCCCAACTGCTGCGCGCAAGACCGAACAATCGCAGCCTCTCGATGAACGCAGACTCCGGATCAGGGTCGGGGTCGAGGAACACGTGTCGATGATCGAACGCTGCAACGAGCTTGAGGTTGCCCGAGCGGAGCAAACCGTTCCCGAAGACGTCGCCGGACATGTCGCCGATACCGACGACGGTGAGAGCATCGCGGTCCGCATCTCGTCCCAGAACATGGGCATGGCGACGAACGCTCTCCCAGGCGCCGCGAGCCGTAATGCCCATGACCTTGTGGTCGTAGCCGACGCTGCCGCCCGAGGCGAACGCATCGCCGAGCCAGAAGTCGTATTCCTCCGAGATCGAGTTGGCGATGTCGCTGAAGGTCGCGGTTCCCTTGTCGGCAGCGACGACGAGATACGGATCGTCGTCGTCGTAACGGACGGTGTGCGGCGGAGCAACGATCGAGCCGTCCACGAAGTTGTCGGTGAGATCGAGGAGACCAGCGACGAAATGGCTGTAGCAACGGACGACCTCGTTACGCATCGCCTCCGCGTCGGCCGGCGGACGTTTGACCACGAACCCACCCTTGGAGCCAATGGGCACGATCACGGCGTTCTTGACCATCTGCGCCTTCATCAGACCGAGCACCTCGGTCCGGAAATCCTCCCGGCGATCGCTCCAGCGAAGGCCACCACGCGCAATTCGCCCGCCGCGGAGGTGGACGCCTTCGACCACCGGTGAGCAGACCCAGATCTCGAACATCGGGCGAGGTAACGGAAGGTCCGGCACCTTCGCTGGATCGAACTTGAGCGCAATCACGTCGCGCTTGGCGCCGTCCACACCAGGCCTGAATGCATTCGTTCTCAACGTCGCCTTGATCAACTCACCGAGAGTGCGGCAGATTCGGTCCTCGTCCAGGCTCGGAATCGCTTCGAGCCGTTGTTCGAGCTCGGCCCAGATCATATCGACCATGCCGTCACGCTGATCCGGGTCGACTCCCGGATCGAACCGGCTTGCGAACAAGTGGCTCAACAGCGTCGCAACGGCCGGGTACTTGACCAGAGTCGTCTCGATGTACGACTGGCTAAACGGAAAACTTGTCTGACGCAGGTACTTGCCGTAAGCCCGAATGATCTCGACCTCGCGAGCGGTGAGCCCGGCAGCGAGGACGAGGCGGTTGAAGCCATCGCCCTCGACAGCGCCGCTCAACAGCTCTCGAAACGTCGACTGCACCTCGGCGAGAACCTCGTCCGACGCCACGGCGCCGCGGCCGAAACGGACGCCGACGTCATAGATCGAGACCGTGTCATCACCGAGTTGCAGGCTGAACGGCCGCTCGTCCACTGCCTGGAGCCCGAGCTGGTCGAGCATCGGCAGCAACTCGGCCAGCGTGACCGGCCCGTTCCTGCGATAGATCCGAAACCGGCGCTCGTCCGCCCGACGCGTTTCCGACCGACGCTCGCCCGCTCGACGCACGTCTGCCTGGCCATCGGATGAGACGAAATCGGTCGCAGTGGTCTCGCCGTCCGCGAACATCCGCTCGATCGTCCGCAGGTCTCTGACGGCGAGCGATGGAGAGGTCAACGACGTGTACCCCGTCGGCAGGTGGGCAACGAACCGATCGGCGAGCCGAGCGGCGTGTTGCTCGCCGACTGCTTCGATGAGCGCTGAGCGGAGCTTGTCGTCCCACCGCTGCGACAGCTCGTCGATCTCGGTGGCCAGGCCGACGAGTTGGTCCTCGCTGACCGGTTCCGAGCGCCGGATCTCGACGGTCACCCTGGCCAGAGTGCTCGTACTGACGAACGTGTCGAACTGCATCCGCGATGCACTCGTGGCGGCGGCGATGTGTTCGGCGATGCGTTGGGGCATCTCCGGGGTGACTCGCGACCTCGGCAGGTATACGGCGAGCGTCTGCCAGTTGTTCTCGGGCGAATGCAACCGGAGCACGCGGACGAGCGCCCGCTCCTGGAGCCCGACGATCGCCATCGCGACCTCCGCCAACCGGTCACGATCGATCTCGAAGATCTCGTCCCGGGGGAAGGTCTCGAGAACCGTCCGAAGCGCCCGGCCGGTGTGGCTCGACGGATCGAACCGACTTCTCGCGAGGACACCGGCGACTCGTTCGCGGATCAGCGGGATCGTCGTGACGGACGACCGATAGGCAGCAGCCGAGAACAATCCGAAGAACCGGTGTTCACCGACGATTCGCCCGTCACCCTCGACTCTGCGCACCGCGATACAAACCGGACGCGCGTGTCGATGGATATTGACCTCGCTGTCGGCGCGAGCGATGGACACGAGCTGGTGGCCACCCGCGTAGGTCGGGTCGATGAGGTCCCTGAACCCGGCGCGTTGGCTCCTCAGCAAGCCGAGTTGGGACCCCTCGATCAGTTCGAGCGTCTGGGGCACGTCGCCGGATCCGCTGACGACGTCGTACGAAGCTGCTGCCAGGAAGACGAAGTGCTGACGGGTGAGCCAGCCGAGCAGTTTCGAGACCTGTTCGCACTCGGTGACCGTATGACCCTCGACAGGGCCTTCGATCAGCCCGTCGGCGATCGCCGCTGCACGGCTGCGCATGGCATCGCTGTCGCCCACCACGCTCTGCACATCTTCGACTGCTGCGCGGGCCGCTGCCTGCACCATCTCTGCCTGCTCCGAGCTGCAACCAGAGATCTCCATCTGTGTCCACGCCTCACGGAGACGGCTGATGGCGCTTGGGTGGCCACCGATGTTGACGGCCCCGGCGACCGCAATATCGATCAGTTCGCCGTCGCCATCGCGCTGTACATCCAGCCAGGGATGCACCATCAGATGAATGGTCACGCCCATTCGAGCAATTGCCAGCCGGATGGTGTCGATGAGGAACGGCGCATCCTCGTTGATGACCATCAGCAACGAACGCCGAGGATCGGCGGCCGCGCGCACATCGACCAACGTGGTTCCCGGCCGACGAACCCGCCCGAAATCGAACTGCGCTACTGCCGTCGCGGCCATATCGGCGGCGCGGTCGGCGAGTTCGTGGTCGTCGATTTCGTTGAAGAATTGGACCACGAACGACGCCACGAGTCCACGATCTGCAGGAGCGACCATCGCCACAGCGCGATCGACGACAGCGGCGAGTCCAGCCGAGAGGAAGTCCATTTGAGCCATGGAACGTCAACTTTCTGTTCCGACAACGCTGGCGGAACCTCCCGCGCCGTATCAACCGACGCGTTCCACACCGTAGTGCGCCGAGCGCGACCGAGCATCCGTTGTCCGGAGGTGGTTCGATGGGGGTATGACTCAGCTCAACGTGCTCGGTGGCGAACTTCAATCGTGCTCCCTTGACCCACTCACGGGCTACTACCGAACGGGCTGCTGCGAGAACCACGGCGATGATCCCGGCGTCCACGTCGTCTGCGCCGTGATGACCGACGAGTTCCTGGAGTTCAGCAAGAACGCAGGCAACGATCTGTCGACACCGATGCCACAACACGGCTTCGCCGGTCTCAGCGCCGGCGACCAGTGGTGCCTGTGCGCGCCGCGATGGCAAGAGGCATTCGCCGCAGGAGCAGCGCCGAGCGTCCGACTCGCAAGCACACATATGTCAGCGCTGGAGTTCAGCGATATTTCAGACCTTCGCGCCTGCGCGGTCGACTGAGACTGCGATGAGCACGACCAGTCGAGCAACAGCACCGGCGCGATCATGGCTCGCAGATCAGATCCGCTCACGGGTGGTCGGCGACGACCCGGACACCAAACGCACCGAAATCTTCGAATCGCCAGGACCACGCCTGTTCGCCGAAGACGCGCCGATTCGGAGGGTGCACGCCGATGCGTCAATGTTCATCGGGGGGCTCCGAGCGCTCCTGCTGCAGTCGCTGCACCCCCTGGCAATGGCCGGTGTGGCGCAGCATTCCGATTTCCGTGCCGACCCATGGGGACGGCTCCAAAGAACAGCAGAGTTCCTCGCGACGACGACGTTCGGCTCGATCGAGGACGCAGATCGCGCCGTGGCTGTCGTGCGCAGGGTGCACCAGCGGGTCGTCGGATTCGCCGACGACGGGCGAGCGTACGCAGCCAATGATCCGCATCTGCTGCATTGGGTGCACCTGGCCGAGACAGACAGCTTCCTGGCTGCGTATCAGCGCTACGGCAGCGAGCGTCTCAGCTCCGATGAGGCCGACGCCTACGTCCGCGACACCGCGGTGATCGCCTCCAAACTCGGGGTACTCGATCCACCGATCGACGTACGAATGCTGAATCAGCAGCTTCGAGCATTTCGACCGGAGCTTCGTGGGACACCGCCGGCGCGCACCGCTGCCCGATTCCTGCTGATCGAACCACCCCTGCCCCTACCGGCCCGACCGGCCTACCTCACGCTCGCAGCGGCATCCATCTCCCTGTTGCCGACCTGGACCCGGTGGCCACTCCGCTTGCCCTTCCTGCCGATCAGCGAACGCCTTCTGGTCGGGCCAGCCGGCAACGCGGTGACCGAGCTGATCCGCTGGTCGATGCAACCGCCGGTTCCGGCGGCCCCGGCTCCAGAGCGTCATGTAGCGTTTGCTCCGACCTCGCCATGATCGGAACGCATCCATGATCGGAACACATCCATGAGCAACCTTCCGCCACCTTCCGCCACCAACGTTCGGCCCTCCCGGTGGACCAGTCGGTCCAGTCGGTCCGGTCGGCCCCGGTGGACCAGTCGGTCCCGGTGGCTTTGGAGCACCGCCAGATCCGGGTGGTGGCGGGTGGAATGCGGTCCAGCCTGGTACCCCCGGCGGTGTAGGCAATCAGCCTTTGCCGTACATTGCGTCCCCGCAGCCGGGGGCAGGAGGTGGCAAGAAGAAGATTGGCATCATTGCGGGGATCGTGGCCGTGCTCGCGATCGGCGCCGGCGCCGCGTTCGTGCTGACCCGCGACGATGACAAAGATGCCGTCACCGACGAGACAGAAGTCTCCGTCGTCGACACCGAGCCGACTGAGGACACCGAACCCGTCGAGACCGCAGTCGAGACCACCGCGGCCGAAACCACGGTCGCACCGACCACAACAGTCGCCCCCGAGACCACGATCGCCGCGACCACCACCACCGTTGCCACAATCCCAGCCGGCGCACTCGACCTCGGCTATGGGGTGTACATCCCAATGCCGGATGGTTGGACCATGACGAATGACCCCGAATCCGTGCTCACGATCTCGGATGGCACCACGTCGGTTGCGGTCCAGGTGCTGGCCCGAACACCCGGCGAGAACCCGGCAGTGCTCGTCCAGGAGTACATCGACACCTTCGACAACGACTTCGAGAGTGTCGGGTACAGCCCGTCCGTCAACTCGGAACGATTGGAGAGCGAACCGGCGGTCGACGTCTACAGCACCTTCTACCTGACCTACGACGCTGCTGCCGACTTCGGTCTCGCCGGACAAGTCAACCTCTACGTTCGCGGCGACGGGCTGTCGCTGCTCTACGACGTGTTCGGGCCGTCGGACCAAGCCGGCAGCTTTCCGACTGACGCGGCCGACATGATGCGGGCGAGCTTCCAGCAGGCTCAGCCCGTCGACACCGCGGTGCCTCTCGTTCCCGTTGCACCGTTTCGGGTCACATCCGTTCATCCGTTCGTCCAGATCGACGGCTTGGTCGGTTTCAGTGCGGCTCCGGGTTTCGAAGTGATCTCGTCGGGCAACAACCGTGGCTTCGTCTCCAACGGCACCGAGGACTTCCAGGCCGACAAGGTCATCGGACAGCCCGACACGAACGCCGTGGTCGCTGCAGCGCAGGCCGTCATCGCCCAGAACTACACGGGAGTCGCCAATAGTGCAGTCGTGTTGGACGACCCCGACTCGTTCGGCGTGATCCACGGGGGCTTCACATGGACCGGAACCTATGTTGCCGGTAACCCCAGCGCCGGGGGGGTGGACTTCTACTACGACCCGGCATCGACGAATGCCTACATCGTGTACCGCACCTGGTTCACCGGTGTCGATGGCGCCGAACCATTCCCCGCCCACGCCAAGTTCATGTTGGACACGGTGTTCAGTTCGTTCACCACGATTCCTTAGCAGCCGGAAAGGCAAGACGGATGGGTTTTCGACAGTGGTTCTTCAAAGTGCTCGACAAAGGTTCCGATGAACAGAACCCGGACGAGTTCGTCGAGATCGCCCTGGTTCGTGCAAGCGCCGGCCCGATGATCGTCGAATCGTTACGACAAGAAGGCTTCGAAGCAACGGGGCAGGAGTCCTTCGACAACGTGACCGCAGCGACTACCTACTACCGGGTGATGGTGCCGCGACGCGAGTCCGAACACGCGTCTGCCAAGCTGATCGACCTCATGTAGGTTGCTCTCGCGAAGGGATCAGCCGCCAGTGAGTTCGCGCCACTTTCCCGCGGAAAGGGCTGTCGCTGCCGACGCAGGCGTCATCCGCAGCGTGGCGTCCGGCACGAGGTCGGCGATCAACCGGCCCTCGGTGTAATGGTGATTCGTGTTCGCGACGCCTTCGAAGAGCTGACCTCTTCGGGCGACCAGTTCAGCAGCGGGTTGCTGCTCGAGCCATCCCCAGATCGTCAACGCGAGGGTCAAGTCGTGGATGACGGGAGCTCGGCCGTACATCGAAGCCCTCCGAAGCGCGATGTTGATCGAACCACGCATCACATCGTCGACTGATTCTCCCGGTTGGACGACGACGCGATCGCGCACCAAGCGGGCGAGCACCAGCACGTAACCCTGATCCGGTCCTTGGTAACCGAGCCGCTCACCCTCGGGCTGCCTGCCCTGGATTTCGGCTGGCCGATCGGGCATCCACGAGTCGGGGACATGCTCGGGCGACTCGTAGGTACGAACGTCCTCGGTCGACGAGACGGGGGCGAACTTCGGTGCTGCCATGGGATAGTTCTACTCGCCTGCGTGCAGGAGGCCAAACACCAGTGACTCCTCGAGCGCCCGCCATGACGCCTCGATGATGTTCGCGCTCACGCCGATCGTCGTCCACGAACGGTCGCCGTTGGTCGCATCGAGCAGTACTCGAGTGATCGCTCCGGTCGCGGTGGAACCGTCGAGGATCCGAACCTTGAAGTCGACCAGATGCACCTTCGCCAGCTGCGGGTACTGCTCGGCAAGCGCAGCTCGGACTGCGTTGTCGATCGCGTTGACCGGCCCATTTCCTTCGCCGGTCTGCACGAAGCGCTG
>JANOEM010000559.1:0-2018 GCA_031413195.1 Actinomycetes bacterium | reverse complement strand
TCGAGCATCTCCGTCGACAGGTTCTGGGCTTCGTCGATGATCAACAGCACGCGCTCGTTCGCAGCCAGTTTTTCGATCAGGTAGTGATTCAGCGCGAGCAGGTATTCCGCCTTGGACTGGCATGCCGGTCCAATGCCGAGTTCGTCGAAGAGCATGCGAAAAAAGCCCATCGGATCGAGCTTCGGGTTGAACACGAAGGCCGAATTCGTCTTGTTGTCGAGTTGGGCGAGGAGCGCGTGCAGCAGGGTCGTCTTGCCGGTAGAAGTCGTATACGAACCCACCCTGGATGTCGGTGCCTCGTACGACCGCCAAATCAACAGTCGTCACGTTGATGGTCCCCGTGCACTGATAGGTCCACGTCTCAGCCGGGTTCACATCGAGGAGGTCGTTGTTGTTGCCGTCGCCGCTGATGAAGGTCGGGGACACGCAGGCAGGATTCGCCGGGGCCGACACGTCGGCTAGTTCGATGTCGGCCAGGACGAGGTCGGCAGGCACTCCGTCGCCGTCGATCGCTCCGCCGTTGGTCACTTCGAACGTGTAGGTGACCTGCGAGCCGATCGGCACGAGTGTTGCGGAAACGGTCTTGGTGAGGTTGATCGCCGGCTCGAAGATCTTGACCGACGCATCGGCCGTCGCCGTATAAAAGTCGCCGAGCGGTCCGACGACCGCAACCCCAGCAGTGTTGAGCACAGGACTGGGGAAGTCGACAGGAACCGTGCACCGGTACTCCCAGATCTCAGGGGTTGAGCCGCCGTCGATCAGGCCGTTGGAATTGGTATCACCGCTGGTGAACGAGATGCCGTCGCATCGATCGTCGAACAAACCGACCGGCTTCACGTTCGAGTCACCGACATTCGACACCTCGTACTTGTAGGTGACGTCGGTTCCGGCACGCACCAGGAGATCATCGGCATCATTCGGATCGGGGTCGCAAGCCAGCTGTGCGGTGCCGTCGTCGAGACACGGGGTCTTCTCCAGCGTGATTGCGGGCAAGATGACCTGAACACTGGCGGAGGCGGTGTTCGATTCGATCGCAAGCGTCTCTTCTGCCTGCACCAATGGGTCGGTCAAGAACGCCTCTGCGGTTGCCTTCGCGGTGTTCGTCACGGTCCCGGGGGTCGTCGCACCAACCGCAGTATCGGAGTCTGCCTTGGTCAATGGTTGCGCACCGGGGCCGACCGAAACGACGACACACTCGAACTCCCAAGCCTCACCGACATCGAGAACACCGACGGTTTGGGCGTCCCCGCTGACATAGGAGACGGGAGAGCAGCCATCCGGTGAACGAGCGATGATCACATCGCTGATGCTGACGTTGCGAACCGGGACGTTGCCCGAGTTGCGAACGGTGTAGACATACGCCGCAGGAGTGCGGATCGGGACATCGGGTCCGGCGATCGCCAGAGCGGCCGGGTCGAGGACGACCGGTCGGACAGCGGACTTCTCGATCGTGATGACCGGCCGGACGACTTCGACCGTGGCCTTCGCGAAATCCCTGAGCGTGGTCGCGTTGGGGCCGATGGTCTCGAGAACGACGAATGCCGTGTTCTTGACCACCGGGAGAACACCCGTGATGTTGGTGGTGCACTCGAAGTTCCAGGTCTCGTCTTGCGACAAGACCTGGTCGTCTCCGGTGTCGCCACCCGTGTAGAGGACCGAGGTGCAGAAGCCGGTCGGGCCAAAGAGGCTGTCGTTGACCAATCCGTCGCGAGGATCGGCGGGAGGACCCGGTGCCGGATCAGCGGCCGGCCGCACGAGTCCGACCGTGCCGGTGTTCTCGACCGTGTAGGTGTAAGTGACGTCGGTATTCGGGAAGACGATCGATCGGCTGGCCGTCTTGGTCAGGACGAGTCCGAGATCGAAGGCTGTGACGACCTCGGTCGCGGTTGCGGTGACCTCTGGCGGCGCTGCGGTGAGATCAGGCAAGATCGGATCGCCCGTGACCGTCGCGGTGTTGACGAACGCGTCCTGAGGAGAACCTGGATTGAGAATGGTCGTGCAGGTAAAGGTGGTCGTCG
>JANOEM010000558.1:0-2054 GCA_031413195.1 Actinomycetes bacterium | reverse complement strand
CCGCAGAGGTCCTGCAAGCACTGTTCGACCGCAACGTACCGGTGGTGGTGGTCAGCGATGTCCCATTCGATCTCCGCCCGATACTCGCTCACTATGGGCTCCATCACTTGATTCATACGTACGTGCTGTCCGGCGAGCACGGCACGATCAAGCCCGAGCTGCGCCTGTTCCGGATCGCGCTTGACGCTGTCGGGGTGGCAGCCGAGAATGCGTTGATGGTCGGCGACAATCACATCAACGACGGATCGGCCGTCGACGTGGGGATCAGGACCCTGCTGTTGCCCCCGGTCGGCCACAACGAACCCCGCGGGCTCTCGGCGATCCTGGATCTTCTCGATGCCTGACGAGATCGCAGCAAACGACGAGTTTCTCCGCGAAGGCAGCACCGACCCCGCACAGGTGCAGGACTACTACGACGCGATGGCAGCGGACTACGACGCCACCCTCTCGTCGTGGAGCTACCAGGCCCCGAACCGGGTCGCAGCGCTCCTCGTCGAGCACGGGCACGACCTGCGGCGAGTGCTCGACGCCGGTTGCGGTACAGGGCTTGCAGGTTCTGCGCTGCGGGCACATGGCTATTCCGGCGCGTTGCACGGGGTCGACGTGTCACCTGCGTCGCTGCTCGAAGCAGAACGAAGGGGGATCTACGAATCCCTTCAGTTCGCCGACCTCCAGCAGAGGCTGCCGTTCGAGGACAGCGTGTTCGACGCCATCGTCTGCGTCGGGGTGCTCACCTATGTCCCCGATGTTGATGCCTGCTTACGCGAGTTCTGCCGGGTCGCCACCGCCGGAGCGATGGTGGTGTTCACCCAGCGCGACGACGTCTGGCAAGAGCGCGACTGCGCTGCCGTTGTCGAAGGTCTCGAACGTGATGGCCTGTGGCATCGGGTGCTCGTCTCGGAGCCCTCTGCCTACATGCCCGATCATTCCGGCCTCGGTGACATTCTGGTGAGGTACGTCGCCTGTCGCACGGCGGTTGGCTGACGCCGGCTCTGCGCGAGGATGGGGGATGCGCGCAGTCGTCCTTCGTTCCCATGGTGGTCCAGAGCATCTCGTCATCGAGGAAGTCGCCGACCCGGTCCCCGGGCCAGAGGAGGTGCTCGTCGACATCCGGACCACCGCACTGAACCGTGCAGATCTGCTCCAAGTGCTCGGCCTGTATCCGAATCCGCGCAAGTCCGAGATCGAAATCCCTGGTCTCGAGTTCGCCGGGGTCGTGTCGTCTGTCGGCGCGCGGGTGCAGGGTTGGAAGCCCGGTGACGAGGTCATGGCGATCGACGCCGGCGGGGCCTATGCCGAGCGGATCGCCGTCCACGAACGTCAGGTGATGGCGGTCCCTTCCGTCATCGGCATTCGAGACGCTGCCGCAATTCCGGAGGTCTTCCTGACGGCGTGGGACGCCCTCGTCGTTCAAGGCGGTCTCACGAGCGGGCGATGGGCCCTCGTCCACGCTGGGGCATCCGGCGTCGGCACCGCGTCCATCCAGATTGCGAAGGCGATCGGGGCGCGGATCGCTGTCACGTGTAGCGCAGGCAAGGTCGCAGCGTGTCTGTCGCTCGGCGCGGATCTCGTGATCGACTACGGAAACGAGGATTTCGTCGCCGCTGTGCAGGCAGCAACCGGCGGCCGGGGCGTCGATGTCGTACTCGATGTGATCGGCGGCGACTACATCGACCGCAACCTTCAGTCGGTTGCTCCGCAGGGCCGCATCATCCAGGTCGGGCTGATGGGCGGCGGACGCACCCAGGTCGATGTCGGGTTGTTGTTGGGCAAGCGGGTCACTTGGATCGGCACGACGTTGCGAGCCAGACCGATCGAGCAAAAGGTGTCATTGGTGCAGCGCTTCATCCTCGAGATGTTGCCGTTGTTCGACTCCGGGGCGCTGCGACCGATCATCGATTCGCGTTACCCGCTCGATCGCATCGCCGATGCCCATCGCTACATGGCGAGCAACGCCAACACCGGCAAGATCCTGATCGACGTGTGAACGAAGCGGCGCAGAACAAGCTGCCCTACGGAACGATTCAGCGGGCGCTGAGGTCGACGTAGTCCCG
>JANOEM010000557.1:0-1930 GCA_031413195.1 Actinomycetes bacterium | reverse complement strand
GGTCTCGTGATGCAACGTCCCGAGGCGATGAACACCGGGAACGACCCATGGGCAGCCGTTGTCCACGGTTGCCGATGTGAGCGGTATCCAGCAGGTCAGGTAGTTCTGCGGCTCGACGAATGTGTATCCGTTGTCCTGATGCCATGGGAACTCGCGGTCGGGTTCCGGCTTCTTGTAGACCGCTTGATCCCAGTAGAGGCGCACGTCGGGCCCGAGCAGGGAATGGGCGAGAGCGGCCAGCGCCGGCTGGGTCACGAACTGCCTTGCCTCGACGCTGCGCGACACGAGATGCGGTGAGAACGTGATTGCATCGGCGTCGGCGATGAAGAGCCGCTGGTCCGGCAAGGTTCGCAGGAACTCGGTCGTCTGCTGTTCGAAGGAATCGATCAAACCCGTGAGCGCTGCGACCGTCTGCTTGTCGAGGAGTCCCCTCGAGACGAAGTATCCGTCTCGGTCGAACTTCTCGAGCTGACTCGTGGCCGACGCTGGAAGCGAGGCCCAGACGAACCCGATGTTCTGGGAGTGGAACACGTGGTTCATTCGATCGGTGTGGTCGGGCCGAGACGTCAGCTCGCAACGTCGGCCAGAATGCTGTCGAGCAGCGATTCGTCGACTGCGCCGAGCAGAGTCTGCACCTCGCCGGCGGCATCGACGATCACGAATGCAGGCTGACCCGGTACCGAGAAGTGGCTGAACACCGCGCCCGGGTCGTCGCTGATCTGGGGAAAGGTCAGCGAGTACTTATCAATGAAGCCTTGGAACGATTCGTCGTCACCTGTCCAGGCCACCCCGACGAAGTCGACCTTGCCGTCCCACTTCTGTCGTGCCGCTTCGACCGAAGCGGCTTCGGCGTTGCAGACGCTTCAAGTGGGAGCCCAGAACCAGAACGCAACTGGCCGCCCGGCAAACGTCGATCCGTCGAATTGCCCACCGCCGACCAGCGGCGCGGAGAACTGAAGAGCCGCTGCAACCGGGTCGGCTGCAACCGGGGGTGATGTCGCGACGGCGGAATCAGCAGAGGCTGTTGGGGCAGCATCACTGGTCGAACTGCCACAACTGGAGGTCGTGACGGCCAAGCCGACAACCACCAAGGCAACAGCCATCCGTCTTGTCGCGAAGGAGGTCACGAATACATCCTCACACCGAATGCGGCCGATCAACTGTCATCAGCGACGGTGTTTCTCGTTTGTTTCGACGATGGTCAGAGTAGTTCGGCGACCTTGGGTGCGATCTCGTCCGGCGACACCATTGGTGAGAACCGCTCGACGACATTGCCCTCGCGGTCGATGAGGAACTTCTCGAAGTTCCACGTGATGTCCGCACCATCACCTTGCTGCGACTTGAGCCACGTGTAGAGATCGCACGCGTCGTCTCCGTTGACCTGGATCTTGGAGAACATCGGGAAGTTCGCGTCGTACTTCGATGTCGCGAACTCGAGAATCTCTGCATCGGTCCCTGGCTCTTGCCCGCCGAATTGGTTGCATGGAAAAGCGAGGACCGAGAAGCCGGCGCCGTGGTTCTCTTCGTGAAGCGCACGCAGACCTGCGTACTGAGGGGTGAGGCCTCAAGCGCTCGCGACGTTGACGATGAGCAAGACGTTGCCCCGGAAATCGCCGAGATCTACCGATTCGCCGGTGATCGACATCATGGTGGTGTCGTAGATGTGTGCCATGGCGCCAACCTAGCGCGCGTCGAGCCCGCCGAGCCGAGTCGGTCGAGGTTCCATGACACGCCGAAGACTGAGCTCTATTCCACCGTCATCGCGAACAAGGTCGACACCGTGGCCGGTCCCGCGCCAACTCGTCGCAGCTTGGAGGGCGTTGTGCAACGCCTGCTCCTGCTGCATCACCTCGGGCGCGCACGCCATCAGAGTCGTCGCCAGCGGACCGATGGCGATCGTGTGGTGATCGGCGGAGAATCCTCCGTGGAA
>JANOEM010000556.1:0-8525 GCA_031413195.1 Actinomycetes bacterium | reverse complement strand
CGGGGGGATGGGGTCAGCGACCGACGTAGCGCTCGATCGGGTGAACCAGATCGTCGAGTTGAGTCCCAACTGCATCCCAATCTGCGACCGACATCTCGGCGAGCAACGAGCAAAGGCGGTCGACGGCACGTTCGATCGTGTCGAGGGGGTCAGCAGCGCACGGGCGAGGGTCGGGGTCCGTGATCGAGGTCGAACCACCGTCGATCGCGGTAACGAGCCGCTCCAACCCGTCGGTCACGCGGTCGGCAAGCGCTGACAACTGGACATCGTTGTTGGTTGACGATTGCGACCGCAGCCGGCGCAAGGCGTCATCGAGTCGATCGAGCCAGACCGCAGTGCCCGTTGCAAGAGCTCCGGTTGGCAGCCCCCAATCCGCTGTGATCTCGGGACTCTCGGCACGCACGCGGTCGAGCGCTGCAAGCAACTTCTCGTTCTCCTCCGGGGTACCGACCGTAACGCGGATGCCAGTCGGGAACGGTCGGACGACCACGCCGCGCTTCTCCAATGCCAGTGCGAGACCGGCTGACAGCGTTCCGGAAGGGAGCCACCAGAAGTTGCCCTGCGATTCGGGCAAGCCGAGGCCGCCACGGCGCAACAACTGTGCGACACGGGCGCGCTCGTTGACAATGATCCGGCAACGGCGCGCTACCTCGGTACCTTGACCAAGCGCGACGAGTGCTGCAGCCTGGGCCGGTCCGTTGACCGCAAACGGAATCAGAGTGGCATTGACGGCTGCGACGATGTACGGATCGCCGACCATGAAACCGACCCGCATTCCGGCCATGCCATAGGCCTTCGACAGAGTGCGCAGGACGACCACGTTGGGTCGCTGATGCACGAACTGCATCGCGTTGGGGACATCGGCTCCGGTGGCGAACTCGCGGTAGGCCTCGTCGATCACCAGCAGGCAATCGGCGGGCACGCCGTCGACCAACCGTTGCAGATCGCCGGTCCGCACTGCACCTGAGACGGGGTTGTTCGGATTGGCGATGAAAATCAATCGAGTGCGATCGGTGACGGCAGCGAGTACGGCATCGACATCGATCGAGAACCGACGCAGCGCCACGGTGACTTGATTGGCGACGACGATGCCCGAGAACTGCGGGTACGCGATGAAACTCGGCCAGGGGAAGACGACGTCGTCGTCGGGGCCGGCGAAGGCCAACGTCAACTGCTGCAACAGACCGACCGAACCGGGACCGACAGCGACTTGCGCTCGCGTCACACCGACCAGATCGGCGAAGGCCTGCGCAAGTTCGTCGGCCATGTGGTCGGCATAGCGGTAGGTATCGCCGATAGCGGCGACAACCGCATCGGCGACTCCGGGCAACGGGCCGAAGGGGACCTCGTTCGACGCCATCTTGACAGCCTCGGCAATGCCATGTTCGGCCATCGCGGCCTCGGCGCTGCGGCCGGGTGAATACACGCTGACGTGAGCGAGGTGCGACCGTGGCGACGGTGGCCGAGCAGCGGGCGGGATCTGCGTCACGTCGGCTTCGGGGCCATCAGCTCGACCCGCGCGCCGTCGGGATCGGCCAAGAACACGAGTTGGACGCCGAAGTCGGCTCGGGTCGAGTCGATGATGGACCCGCCGAGGGCAACCAGTTGGGCCGCAGACACATCGACGTCGTCGACATAGAACGCCAGATGAGTGAGGCCAACCTGGCCGCGGCTCGACGACGGCGTGCCGTCGACCGGTGGAGAGGCGAAGTGGAGCAACTCGATCTTCAAACCTTCGAGCTGGATGAATTGTGACAGCACCCTGACCGGCGAAGCCACCTCGAGACTGCGATCAAGGCCAGGCATCGTCGTGTCATCGAGTTCGAAGGCGACGACCTTTATGAACCCGAGCCCCTCGCAGTAGAACCGAAGCGACCGATCCATATCGGTCACACACAATCCGATGTGTGACGCAACCGCCGCGTTCTCGATACCCATCGATGCCCTCATTTCGCGCACAATCCGAGGCGGCCAGGCTAGCGAAGCGATCCACGCCACCGCCGTCCGAGGGTTTCGTGCGCGGCGAGGGTTTCGCGCGCGCCTGGCGCGCGCGAAAGCCTCGCCGCGCGCGAAAGCCTCGGATGAGGGGTCAGCCGGGGGTGGTCGACGTGGTGGAGGTTGTCGGCGCGCTTGGATCCGGCGGCGCGGCAACAGTCGAGGTCGTCGCGGCCGTTGTGGTCGTCGGCGGAGCCGTTGTCGGCGGCACGGTTGAAGGCGGCACGGTTGAGGGGGGCACGGAAGTCGACGGTGGCGGGGAGGAGGTCGGGGACGGCGGCGGGACGGTCGTGGTGGTGGTCGTCGGGGGGACAGGGGGTTCGGATTGGACCGACGTGACGTCGGTTGCATCGACCGCAGTGATGATCGTCGCCAGAACAGTCGTGTCCGCGACGACCGGCGCGATGATCGGATCGGGGCGAGGCGGCGGCGGGACCAGCGTCGACCGGAAGAAGGCGAGGCGGTAGCGAGACGGGGCGGGCCACGCGTCGCGTAACATGTTGCGCGCGTTCTGGGAGATGCTGACCACCAGGGCCCCACCGTCGGTCCACGGCATCAGGTGCGCGTGGTAGGTGTTCATCAACGGGTCGTTCCCGCGGGGTTCGATCGAGCGGTTCTCGACGGTCGTCCACGGGCCCCACGAATCGTTGGCGACATCGACGGTGAACGTCTGCCCCCAATAGCCGTTCACCTTCGTCACTGCGACCCATTGACCACCGATGTAGCGCGGCTGCATCGGGTTCTCGGCCCAATAACGCTGCAGGATCGGCTGCGCGGCGGCAGCGTCGTAGGTCCAGCCATCGATCGTGCGGTACTCGAGCGGGGCCGAGAACTGACCGAGCGGGATTCTGGCCAGCCAGATCTTGGTGCCCGAGTGCGGCCCGTTGAGGTACCCGCCTTCGCGTTGGAGGTTCTGCTCGAAGGTGTTACCGAACAGATAGGTGAACTCTGCGTCGCTGTCGACGGCGAACCCGTAGATGGGCGCAACGCCACTGTTGGGCGCTGCCTCGAACGACAGGCGTGTCATCGTGTTCGCGTCGTAGACGGCCAACCAAGTGCGAGTCGGGTGCCACCCCAAACCATTCGGCGGTGTCGGTTCATAACCGTCTTTGCCCATCTCGGCCCAGAACACGTATACCTTGCCGTCGAAGGTCTGGCCACCCATCGGCCAGAACCACTTGGCCAGCCGGCTCTCGCCGTTACCGGGCTCGAACGAGGTCGGCGCGGTGATGGAACCGCGGTGATGCAGGGTGAAGCACGCACCCGTCTGAACCAGGGCCGTGTTGTGTGCGAAGACAGCCTGACCGAGATCGGTCGCAACGCCGGAGTAGTCGACGAAGGTGTCCTGGAACAACCACAGGTATCGGTTTCCGCCGAGCGGATACACGTGCTGATAATCGTGTCCAAGGACCGGACCGATGCGCTGACTGAAGAACGCGTCGAGCGCCCCCGCTGAGGTTCCCGTTGCGCAACCGACATCGGTGACCACATACCCGCCGCCGGTCGTTCGCGATGCGTTGGCCCACGGCGATGCCACCGGCGCCGCCGGCGTGAGCGGCTCGACAGGAATCGGTCGACCGACGATTGCGGGATCGGTCATCGGCGCAGCGACAACCGGAACGGTCTCGACGACCGGAGGAAGTACCGCCGCCGCGATCGTTGTGGTCGGCACCGGCGGCTCGGCGACGGCGACCGATGCGCTGGTCGGCGGCAGCACTGGGGCGACGTTGGTCGTCACGACCGACGGCACCGTCGCAGGTGCGACGACAGGTGGCGGTTCGAAGTCGGTGACTACGTCGATTCGGTGTTGGACGGCGCGTGCCGGCGACCATCCGGCGTTGGCGGTCGTCAGCGCCCCGATCAACAGGGCGACCATCGTCAGGTTTCGCCACGGACGCGACGGCGGCGTCTCACGGTGACTCGCGATTCCGACGTCTTGACCGGACCCAGGCGTGCTCGACGGATCCACGCCATGAAAATATCACCGTTCGGGGAAAGGTCCCAGCGCGCCTTCGCCTTTCCCTGTCCGACGTGCCTACGATGGCGAGGTCCGCAGCCAATGGGGAATGGTCAGCCTGTGCACAAACCGTCAACGTGGTTCTTGCCGTTGAATCGACATCACCGAGGTAATCGGCGCCGATTCACGTTCCTGCAGTCACTCGATCTGGCGATGTCCGACCCACCGTCACTGTGTTGCGACGACGACGAACTGTGCGAGGCATGTTGCGCCGAATCGTCGATCGACATGGCGTCGAGCGCCCACTGAATCTGGCGAACCGGAGAGGTCGGCGAGTGCCTCAACGGCGACCGCGGCCCCTCGTCGACCCCTCGCCCGATCAGGGATCCCGAGCAAGGTAATCTGCGCCCATGAAGAGAACCTGTAGTGTGGCCCTCCTTGCCATGATGTTGGTCGCCGCCAGTTGCAGCAGCGACGACTCGTCAGCGAGCACCTCTGCGACAGATGAACCGGCGACGACGTCAGCGGCAACAACCGCAGCGCCAACAACCGCCGAAGCCACAACGACAACGGCGGCGGCCACGACAACGGCTGCAGCAACGACGACCGCGGCCGCAGTCACGACAACGGTTGCGTCCTCCGAAGAACTCGACTCCGCGGCGATTGTCGGAGCGCTCGCATCCGACGCGTTCGAGGGGCGAGACAACCTGCTTGCCGGCTCGCTGGTTGCGCAAGAGTTTCTGATCGGTCAGCTCAAGCAGTTCGCACAGCCGGCCTTTCCGGATGCGCAAGGTGACGCTCAGTTCATGCAGCCCTTCCCGGACGGGACGAACCTCCTTGCGGTGATTCCCGGTGGCGACTTGGCCGACGAATGGATCGTCGTGGGTGCGCACTACGACCACCTCGGCCAAGACTGCGGTGGCGACGCTGCGGATCTCATCTGCAATGGCGCAACCGACAATGCGACAGGCGTCGCGGCGGCGATCAGCGTCGCCCGCTCGATCGTCGCCGACGGCATGCCTCGTCGGTCGGTCTTGATTGCGTTCTGGGACGCGGAGGAGGACGGTCTGCTCGGATCGGAGTTCTACCTGCAGAACCCGGCCGTCCCTGTAGCGCAGACCGTTGGTTATGTGAACTTCGACATCCAGGGCGCCACCCTGCTGCCGTCTCTGGCCACCGTCACCGTGGCGGTCGGGGCCGAGACCGGTGGGCCCTCGCTCGTTGCAGCCACGACAGCAGCCACGAATGCGTCAACGCTGGAGACGGTGCAGTTCAGCCTGCTCTTCGGTCAGGGCCGCAGTGATCACGCCAACTTCGTGACGGCGGGAATTCCTGCGGTCTTCTTCACCGACGCGAACTCGGCCTGCTATCACACGCCGAACGACGAGGTGGAGATCGTCGACTTCGCGAAGCTCGAGCAACAAATCGCCACCGCGACTGCCTTGACCCGCGATCTGGTCGCCACCGATACACCGCCGGTACTCGACCCCAACGCTCCAGCCAGCACCTACGAGGACGCAGTCTCGATGCTCGTACTCGTGAAGACCGCCGAGCCTGATTTCTCGCTGCTCGGTGAAGCCGCCGCAGCGTCGAGCACCAAGTACCTGGCCGATCTGCAGGCCATCGTTGATGCCGGGCCCGACGCGTTCAGCCCCGAAGCGGTGGGGATCTTGCTCGGGGGTGCTGTCGAGTTCGTGAGCGCGCTCTCCACCGGCGAATGTCGCAACTACGCACCAGCGGGGTGATGGTCAGGGCGCCCGAAACTTGGACCTCACTGTCGGCCGCTGCGGCTCGCCGCGTTCCGACCGAGCAACCACCAGGTCATCGTCGACGAGCTTGATCAGATGTGACAGCACACTGCGCCCCGCTGCCTTGTGGAGATCGCGGCGGACACCTGCGTAGAGGATCTCGACCATCGCCGGGATCCGCTCGACTCCGGCACGCACGAGATCGAGCAGTTGCTGCTCACGTTCCACGCGGTGCGCGAGGTATGCGTCGAGAAACGGGCCGACGTCGGTGACCGGATTGCCATGGGTCGGCCAGAGGACGGAATCGTTGCGTCGGGCAACCTTGCGCAGCGAGTCGATGTATGCGCGCATGTCTCCGTCGGGTGGCGACACGACCGTGGTGCTCCAACCCATCACGTGATCGCCCGTGAACAGGGCGCGTTCGGCGTCGAACGCGAAGCAGAGGTGATTCGACGTATGACCGGGTGTATGCACGGCGCGCAACATCCATTCGTCAGTCTCGACGACGATGTTACCGTCACTGACGGCAATGTCGGGTACGAAGTCGACATCGATGGTTTCCTTCGCCGATTCGCCCTCGCCCACCCGTTCTGCCTCACTTTCATCACGGTCGTCGTCACTCTCGTCGTCACTCTCGTCGTCGACGGCAAGCTCGCCGTGAGGGCCGAATGCAATCGTCGGCGCGTTCGTCTCGGCCTTCAGCCACGCACTCAGCGGCGAGTGGTCGGCGTGGCAATGAGTCACGAGAATCGCGCGCACGGTCTCATCCTGCAGCGCAACCCTCAACGCATCACGATGGCTCACAAGATCGGGGCCGGGATCGATGACGGCGACGTCACCGCGGCCGACGATGTAGGTACCCGTCCCGCGGTAGCTGTACTTGCTCGGGTTCTTGGCGATCACTCGCCGGATCAGCGGCGAGACCCACTCGACATGCCCGTAGTGAACATCATCGAGCGCGGCGACGAAGGGAATCGCCGCCATCAGCGGTCGATATCTGCTTCGACGGCTTCTGCGACGGCAGCGGTGGCGGTGGCGGCGGCGGCGGCGGCAGCGGCCTCGGCCTCGGTCTCGGCCTCCGCAGCAGCCTTGTCCGCCTTACGTTTCTTGCGCGACGTTCGAACCTTCGTGGTCGTCACCCGGGTGAGCGGGCTGTCGATGACGTCGTGGCGGGCACCCCAGTCGCTGATCAACGCCTGTCCCATCGCGGCAGCCGGCAACGCGAGGATCGCGCCGACCCCGCCGAGAACTGCGGCACCGCCCAACGCCGCTCCGAATGCAATCGCCGGATGCAGTTCCATCGTCCGCGCGGTGATGCGCGGAGCGAACACGTAGTTCTCGAGCTGCTGATAGAGCACGACGAAGATCGCCACCACGACTGCCTTGAGCGGCGAGTCGATGACCGCAAGCAATACCGGTAGAGCGCCGGCGATGTACGTGCCGACGACGGGCAGGAACTGGCTGATCAATCCGACCCAGAGCGCCATGGCAATCGGGGCCTGCAACCCGATCGACTGGAACAACATCCAGTGGAAGAATGCCGAAAACCCAGCCAGCAACGACCGCGAGTACAGGTATCCACCAGTCTTGGTGATCGCCAGCTCCCAGGTGTGCAGCACCCGTTCTTGGCGCGCCGCCGGAAGTCGGCTGCAGATACTGCGCCGCAGCCGAGGGCCGTCGGCGACCAGGTAGAAGGTGAACAGCAGGACCGAGAAGACCTGGAGCAGAACCCCGAGCGCCGCAACCGACAGCTCGAAGGCCTTGTCCTGCTGGGAGTTGATGAATCGCTGCACCGGGCCGTCTTCGGCCTGGATGTTCTCGATCACCTTCGCGGGGTTGATGTTGGTCCCGAACAGATCGTTGATCCCCTTGACGGTCTTGGTCACGGTGCGTTCGGAGTTCTGGAGCAGGTCGGCGATCTGCCCACCGACCAGGGTCCCGATCGCGACGACGAAGACCACGGTGACGACCAGCACGCCCATCAGGATCATGATCGTTGCCCGACCGCGGCGCCATCCACGTTCGGCAAGTCGGTTGACGCCCGGCTCGATCGCAAGCGCAAGGAACAACGACACCAAGAGCAACGTGAGCAGCCCGGTGAGACGGGAGAACAGGAACCGGCCGGCGACCGTGAGCAGAAAGCCGAGCCAGAAGACCAACGTGGCCTTCCACACCCACGGCGGCAACTTGGGAGACAGCTGTGGATCGTCCGCCGCTTCGGCCACGATCTCGTTCGACGGTTTCGTATCGGACATTGCTTGAGATGGTACTCACAGCGCGCGAGTCAGAGCCTCCGCAAGGTCTCCGCGAGGCATCACCTTCACGTCGTCGAGGCCGAGCCATTCAGCCATCAGCCGCAGTTCTTCGACCAGTTCGGGTGCGATCACGGTGCCTGGAACCCCCGGCTCGGCGTACGAACCTTGGACCAGGAGCGTGCTGCTCCGGCGATCGGACTTGAGATCGACCCGCGCGACGAGTTCGTCACCGAGCAGGAACGGCAGGACGTAGTAGCCGTAGATCCGCTTCGCCGGCGGCACGTAGATCTCGATCCGGTAGTGAAATCCGAAGATCCGTTCCGTTCGTTCGCGGTTGAAGACGAGCGAGTCGAATGGACTGAGTAGCGCTCTCGCAGCCACCCGGCGCGGCCGTCGGGCCTGGGGGTGCAGGTATCCCTGGTGCTTCCATCCTTCGACCGTGACGGGCACCAGCCTGCCTTCCTCGACCAACTCGGCGATCAGCGGCCGGGCTGCGGGATTTCGCTGCCGGTGGTAGTCGGCCAGGTCGGTGAACGTGGCGATGCCGTGATGCCGCGCGGCGAGGACCAG
>JANOEM010000555.1:0-7301 GCA_031413195.1 Actinomycetes bacterium | reverse complement strand
GGCACAATGCATGATGAGCGGTTCAGGCACTTTCGCTTGACTCGCGGTGTCTATGGACAACGTCAGACAGGTGTACAGATGTTTAGGACGAAAATTCCCTTTGGCAGACTCACTGGACTGCCCGACCCGGCAGGGGTGTTCACATTCTACTTCCCTTTTCTGACAATGGGAAGTAAGATGGGAAGCGTGATCGACCGTCCTTTTGGCATCGCGGTCGATGAGGTCCCCCTCAGCGACGCGCCCCTCGACCTGGTTGTTGCCCAGGTCCGATTCCCACCCGTGACCTCCATAACCGAACCGGACTTCGTCTCGTCCTTCCAGGAACGTCTACGCCCGACCTATCCAGTTTTGAGGTCGGAGCAGCAGTTGGAAATGCTGGTCGGCCCCGAAGGCCCTGTCCAGCAGTCCGTCGGCAAGATCTGGCGCTTCCATGAGCATGGTGGTCCATGGAGCGTGACGCTTGCCACGGATTTCCTGGCCCTAACGACCGATCGCTACACGCATCGATCCGACTTTCTTGGACGCTTCAGTGACGTCGTTGGAGCGCTACATGACTGGCTGCACCCCGTAGTCCTCGATCGGCTGGGGATCCGATACGTCGACCGAATCTCCGATCCCGCGCGTCTCGAGGAGCTCGCGACGCTCATCAAACCTGAAGTTCTTGGGGCCGCGGCGTTCACCCATGACAACGACGCAGATCCGGTTCAGTCGCACTATCTCGCTGAGACGGCCTTCAGGCACGCCGACGGCACGGAGCTCCGAGGTCGTTGGGGGCTGCTGCCTGCCGGCGCAACATTCGATCCCAGCGTGGTTCCGGGTCCAAGCACGAGCTGGGTGCTCGACCTCGATGCCTACACAACGGAACCCAGGGACTTTGACCCGATAACTATCGCGGCGGATGCTGAGCGGTTCTGCCAGATGGCGTACAGATTCTTCCGCTGGGCGGTTACGGACGAGTTCCTCGACCGATTCGGAGCCCAGCAATGACGAGTCAGCTCCTCAGGGTGCGGGAGGCACCGGTCAACTTGCTGGTCGCGGGCGGAATCCTGCTCTCACCCCTCGTCGGCACCGCGGCCACGTCTTGGTCGAACCGTGAGTACCACGTTCGCAAGGTCACTGAGTCGGGAGCAGGTGCAACCGGTCCCACCTCTGACGGTCCGGTCGACGCTGAAGTGAGACAACTGCAGGACGAGATCCGGACAACGGCTCGACTCACCCGTCAGCAGATCGCAGCCGCGCTTGGCGTCGATCGACGCTCGCTGGCTGCATGGGCAAACGGGCAGACCAGACCGTCCGGCGGCAGGCTGTCACAACTTCGACTCTTGGCAGGCTTCGTCCGCGACCTCGACGTACGGCAACCGGGTCGTGCTGCAGAGTTGATGACTGCTACCTATCCCGGCGGTCGATCAGCCTTGGCTCTCTTTGCCGCAGGCCGCGTCGACGAGGCCAGGCGCCTCTCCGCGCGACCGCCGACTCAGGCCGTTGTCTCAGTTGTAAGCAGGTCGGAGCGGCGCACCCCGCTCTGGGCAGCCGCTGCCGTCGCCATGGCCGAAGGTCGGCTCACTCAGCCGACGGCGTTGCGGACGGTGCGGCCAGAGGAGACATACGAGATGGACGTCATCGAGTCCAAGGTCTTTCGTGAGCCGCAAGTGACCGTGGGGCGCAAGGGCTATCGGTGACCGTGACTGAGAGTTACTTCGTTCAGTCCGAAGGCCCACTTCGGCAAGGCGACATCCTCCTTGCCGGCGTCAGTCGGCTTGTGGGCGCCGACGGCCACTGCCCGCCCGCCTGGGACCAGATCGAGCAAAGCCTTGTGACAATCGAGTCAGGCAAGACCGACGGAAGCCCTCAAATGATCGCTGCCGGTCCGGCTCTCGTCATGGTGACGTCCCACGATTGTCACTTCGACAAGGAATGGAACCGGCGAAGGACCGCGCTGATCAAATCCGGTCTCGACGCTGCCGAGGCCGAGCGTCTCGCTGAGGAGGACCGAACCCTGGACAGAACGTTTGTCGCGAGCCCCTTGCTCGACCCGGCCGACGTTGACCTTGACCAAGGAAATCTCCGAGCCGGACGCGTCGTGGGCTACTTGCCAGTGCCAGCGTCATCGGATGGCTTGGTGCCGGAGACGGTCGTTGATCTGTCCTACCGATGCACCTTGGATCGAACGGACGTCGTACGAGTGGCTTCTGTTGGCGAGACCGCACGCGGCGAGTTGCGCTACGCGCTGGCTCGACTCGACTCACTCCGAGCGGTGCAGGTCGGGTTCAAAGTCGAGGACGTGATCGGACGGAGCATCGTGAACGTTGAGGTGCCGACGCGGAACCCGATTCTGCTGCGCTTCCATCTTGATGATGGAACGACTGTCGACCTGCTGCAGCAGCCTGCCGAGCCGGGTCCTGGACCCGCCCGAAGCGCCAGCCCCAGCCCAGCCACGTAGCGGTCGCTCTCAGGGCTGTTGCTCCCGGGTTGCTCCCGGCTCAACGTGCCAGCAACCATCGGAAACATCACCTGAGCAGTCACAACGTGACCCCCAATACCCGATCCCGCGAATCCCTCCCGTTCCGCCAAGGGTGTCCGTGGACGTTCACGGAAGTCCACCGACGTACAAACTTAGGTGCTCTGAGCAGGTCTTTCGTTGCGTAGACGTCCACTGGCGTTGTAGCGTGTCACTCCCAGGGTTGCTCCCGGTTACTCCCGTTTTGGGGTGCGTTACTCCCGGTTTTGGAGGCATTCGAACCATGGCTCGGAAGGTGACCGGCAAGCGGAGTGTGGGCCGAAACGGCAGCGTGCGGGTGCACGGCAAGGCGTCGAACGGCGAGGGCTCGGTGTACCTCGACGCCGACGGTTTGTGGCTGGCGACGTACGTTGCTCCGGCAGCGCCCGACCGAAGCGCGTTCGCGGCAAAACCCGTGAGAAAGCGATCGCTCGCAGGGCCGTGAAGCCGGAGGAGCTGTCGCAGATCCAGTCGTCGACGTTTCACCGCGACGCCACGGTCGCCGAGCTGGCTGCGTGGTGGCTGGATGTTGTCGCCCGTCATCGCTTGCGTCCGCCGACGTTCGGAACGTATCGCGATCGAGTTCAACGGATCACCGACACCATCGGCGTCATGCCGGTCCGATCGGTGAAGCCCGAGCGTGTGGCTCGCTGGCAGTCGGACCTACTGAAGTCTGGCCTTGCGTCAGGGACGGTCGCCGACGTGCGGGTGACACTGCATCAGGTGCTCGAGCAGGCCGTGATCCACGAGCTGATCGCGTCGAACCCGGTCGATCGCGTGGCCGCGCCGAAGGTGGTCCGTGGTGCTCGACGCGCACTCGTGTCCGACGATGCGCGCCACTTGGTCGGGGCGGCGGCGGACGATCGCCTCGGCGCAGTCGTCGCGCTGCTGTTCGTGCAGGGCTGGCGAGTCTCCGAGGCGCTCGGGCTCGGTTGGGGACTATCTCGACCTCGACGCAGGGGTGGCGATCGTTCGTCGCACCGGGATCTACGTCCACAAGGTCGGCATGGTGCTCGGCCCGACCAAGAACGCCGGCGCGTCCGGAACGCACCACCTGTCGGCAGGAGTGGTCGAGTTGTTGCGAGCGCGACGCAAGGCACAAGCAGCTGAGCGACTTGCGTGTCGCGAGGCGTGGCCGACGCACACCTACGAGGGGCAGACCGTGTCGCTGGTGTTCACCAACGAGCGAGGCGGCTTGGTCAACAGACAGGCAGCAGCGAAGTCGGTGACGCGTGCCGCGACCCGAGCCGGCATCGACCCGAAGGGCATTGCAACCCACACCGGCCGAGCCGTGACGGTGTTGTACGCCGAGGCCGGCCTCGACATCAGCGACATCGCGAGATACGTCGGCCACAAGGGCGAGGCGCCAACAGCCGGCTACGTGCGATCGTTGGGCGAACGGCCAAAGGCGACTGCAGCGATGGCGGCGTCGATGCTCGACCCTGCGGCGGCGCGACGTGTGCCGACGTGAGCGCCCAAACCTCTTTCCGGCCGTATGTGTCGCGCTCAGACGCGCCGTTCGCTGCGCCTCGACTGCCCGAGACGGAGCGTCGTTCTGAAGCAGACAGTCTTGGTGGCGAGCCCGTCGCCGTGTTGGCCGCGGGTCGCGATGAGCGCTGGGCAGAAGTCGTCGAGGTGTTCGGTGCGGATCGACTGAGCGCATACTTGTCGACGGTTGGGGCGACGTAGCGCTCGATCATCCACCCGTACCGGTGAGCGGGTCTATGCCGTCATATGCGACAACGTAAAACCGGCTGTAGCGAGAGACCGTGTAGGCCATGCCGATGTCATCGGCACATGAACGGTTCGGGGCCAACCCGAAGATCATCTGTCAGACCAAACGGCTTCGCTTGTATCTCACACCGTGACGACGGTTCGCGGTGCGGCCGCTATCGAGCGATCAGGCAGCCCGCCGTTGGCGGCGCACCAGTGCGCTGATTGCGCGGGCCGCGACGCACGAGCAGCTCGCAGTGCAGCCACGTTCGCCCGGGTCGACTGGTGCCGCGGTCGGGTCGAACGAATCAGCGGCTGACGTTTTGCGCTCGGCGGCGGCAGTGTGTGCGGTCGCGGGGAACCAACGTCCCTCGAAGACTGTGCCGAGGATCGGAACTCGGTCGAGGTCCAGTGGGTCGATGTCGTAGGGGTTGGCGCCGAGCACGGTGAAGTTGGCGATCTTGCCGACGGCGATGCTGCCGAGATCGCCTTCGCGCTGCCACGAGTGGGCGGCACCGATGGTGATGGCGCGGAGTGCGTCGTCAACGCTGATCCGCTGCTCGGGTCCGGCTACCCGGCCGGACTGGGTGATTCGGTTGACGGCGCACCAGGCAAGCTTGAGCGGATCGGACGGGCCCATCGGCAGGTCCGAGTGGAACGACAGGGGGACTCCCCGGGCGAGGACCGAGGCGCTGCGGACCATTGAGTCGGCCCGGTCTGCTCCGAGGCCGTGCTCGGCATAGCGGTCGGCGAAGCCCGACACGTAGTACGGATTGGCCGACACGATCGCGCCCACGGCGGCGATCCGGTCGACCTGGGCTTCGGTCGAGTTCGCGAAGTGCACGATCACACTGCGGTGGTCCGGCCGGGGCGTCGCGGCCATGCATCGTTCGAGCACGTCGAGCACTACGTCGAGGCCGAGGTCGCCGTTGACGTGAATGTGGAGCTGCCACCCCGCGTCCCAGTAGGTCCGCGCGTATGCCTCCAAAGTGGCGGGTTCCATGAGCCACTCGCCACGGTGGTCCGGGTCGACCAGACCATCGGCACCCAGGTACCCGTCGCGCATCTGCATGAGCTGGGAGATGATGGCGCCATCGGCGAAGAGCTTCACCTGGTTGTCGACCAGACGAACCTTGCCCTCCGGTGCCCGGGCGACCTGGGTCTGCGCGTCAGCTACGACCTCGGCGAGGTCCATCCCGGCTTCTGCTTGGGAACGGGCGTCGACCAGGAACGTCGAGTACATCGGCGTGTCGTCGGCACCGAGGATCTGCTGGTACAGCTCGAAGGGTTCGCTGGCCCACACGATCCCGGGCTCGTTGAACGCCGTCACCCCGTTGGCGTGGAGGTACCGCACCATTTGCTGGAGACCGGCGGTCAGCCGCTGCGGTGTGAGAAACACCGGCGCCAGGTGAGGCAGCAAGAGGGTGAAGAACCCAGACTCCCACCAATGCCCGGCCGCCACGTCGACCATCGCGCTGGCTGCACCGTGACCGGCCATCGAGGCGGCGGTGATGCCGAGCCGCTCGATACCGGCACTGTTCAGGTACCACTCGTGGCATGAGCGCTGCCACACCCCGATCGGGCGGGTGGTGCTGATGCTGTCGAGAATCGATCGGTCGAGGGGGCCGTGCCACAGTTCGTGGTAACCCCAGGTGAACAGCCATTCGTTCGGGTCGGTCTTGCCGGTGTCGAGTTCGCGCAATCGGCGCTGATACTCCTGCGGGCTGTCCGCCGCCGGGAACGACCGGTCGGGCAGATCCCAGGCTTCAGTGGAAACCACGTCGGTCATCAGGGTGGTAGCGCCGAGAATCGGATGGAGGTGCTGCTCGATGAACCCTGGGAGCACGGTCGCGCCGTTCAACCGATCGTCGAACTCGAACGGTGCGTCACCCAACGCCGAGATGACTTCGTCGACGGTGCCCACTGCGACAATCCGCCCGTCGCTCACTGCCACCGCACTGGCATCAGGCAGATCCCGATCCATCGTCAGGAACCTTGCCCGCAACACCCGAACTGCTGGTTGATCGGCGGTCATCCGGCAGTCTCGCAGCAGGGTCACGAACGGGCAACCGCAAAGCCGATCGTGTCCCTGCCCGAGTGAACCTGCCGGTCTCCTGCGTCGGGTCCGGGTGGAACTCATGAGTCGTGCGTTGAGGAGCGCAGCGACAGAACGCACAGCTCCCGGCACGCAGAATCTGCAAGGCGCAAGCGGAGGAGGCGCGCATAGCCGGCGTTCCGTGCTCGGACGGGGTGCCCAGAAGCGCCTACTTGAGAGCCTGCCGACCCGTCGCCGAGTTTGGTCGTCGGGAGGTGAGAACAGGAACCGGAGCATCCAATTGGCGCCGGCCGAGGACCCTGTGGGCGCGACCCGATCACTGTCTTGTCGTAACGTCGAGGCGTGGCGGAGCTGGGTCCCGGAATCTACGAGCGGCTCATCACCGAGGGGCTCCGAGCGCAGCTGGACGAGTTGACCAAGCACATGCCGGTCGACGAGCGGCCGCTGAACAGCGCGGATGCCTCCGATCGGATTGCGTGGCACGTGAGTCAGCAGGTTGAGCGGGCGCTGCTCGATGTCGGCGACGAGCACCGCGTGAAGATCGGGCTCCAAGTGGCACGCGCGCTGCTCGATCGCCTTGGTGAACTCGTCGACGTTGACCAGCAAGCGATGCTCGCCGACCCAGCCTCAGTCCTGCATGCCATCCTTCGCCGCAACCCTGACGGCTCGCCGGCCGCGATCGCTGGGCCACTGATCCCGCTGCTCGACACGACGCTGCTCACGAACGCGCCCGGCGAGCCGACGCTATGGAGTCAGTTGCGGTCCGAGATCGAGTCGGCCGACGCGATCGACGTCGTGATGGCGTTCATCCGGCGCAGCGGTATCGGACCGCTGCTCGACTCGCTGCGCCGCCACCGTGAAGCGGGCAGGCCGCTGCGGGTACTGACGACCACCTACACCGATTCGACGGAGCGCCGGGCCCTCGATCAGCTCGTCGATCTCGGTGCAGAGGTTCGGATTTCTTACGACCTGAGTACGACACGCCTGCACGCGAAGGCGTGGGTGTTCCATCGCCGCTCCGGCTTCTCGACTGCC
>JANOEM010000554.1:0-1725 GCA_031413195.1 Actinomycetes bacterium | reverse complement strand
GCCGAGCATCGAGTCGCGATTGCAGAGCGGACGCGCCGCGTCGGTGCAGTCGGTGTCGAGCATGCACGCCGTCGTGCAGAGGTACGCGTATGTGATCGGGCCCGAAGGGCACGACAGGCAAGACACGCTCGAGGGGCACAGACCCGGCTCGCTCGGCCCGCAGACCGACATTCGCGTCAACATCGTGATCACGATCGCGTCGAGCGGTCGTGTCGAGACGGCAACGGTCGAGGGAGAAGCCGACACGCAGAATCCGATCACGGTCGCCACACCGGCGATCTGCCCACCGCGCTCGTAGGCGAAGGGGATCAGCGAGTTGGTCAACATCGCCAGCAGACCGCCGGCGGCCAGCGCAGCAAGGCGCGACCCCTGCACCGCGCTGCTGACATCGACCGCGAAGTAGCCGAGCGCTGCAGCGACGCCACACGCGAGCACCACCAGCAGCCATACGCGCGCGAGGCGGGCGCGGGTCCATCCGGCCACCGCGAGGTCTGCGGATGGCGCGATGGCCTGCGGGATGTTCGAGACGAACACCGCCCCGAGGAAGCTGATGCTCACCGGAATGCCTGCTGCGAGCTGGATCCCGAAGATCATCGATTCGGGGACGCCGTCGACGACCGAACCCACGATGATTCCCATGGAACCACCGACTCCCTCGTCGCCGAATCGGCGTTCGACGACGGTGTCTCCGACGAGGAAGATGGCGACGCCGACCATCATCCACAGTCCGAGTTGCCAGGCGTCGAGACCTTCCGCCTCACCCAGCAGATCGAACGAGATCGCGGCCAGCATCGCTCCCGCGCCGAATCCCGCAAGCGCGCCGACGACGCGACTTGGGAACTTCACCCAGAAGACCATCAGTCCAGCGAGCAACAACGACGACTGTGCGAGTAAGCCCAGCCCGAATGCCTCGAACATCTCCATCTCCTCCTGTCGTCATCGTTCGGTTCGCTCCAACTCCACCAGTATGTCGGCGACACGTGGTCGGGTCCGACCAGTTCGAGGAGGCCGATCCGATCGGACTCGGTCAACAAGTCGGTGTGCACAGAGGTGAGCCAGATGTCGATACCCCGCTCTCGCATCCAGCCACCAGTTCGGTGGTCGTGTCCTGGCGGTTTCTCGGCGCCGAACGTCGCGGGTCAGCGGGGTAGCTCGCGGGCCAACCGGGTGGCACGATCCGACGAACCGCGAGTCATCTGACGAGGGTGACGCCTTCACGCAAGGGGATTTCGTACTGTAGGCGTGTGCCTGACTCCCCGTCCCCCTTGTCGATCGCAGTCTGGCGCCGCGGTTACCAGGGCAGGTGGCTCGGGCCGGATGTGATCGCCGGGCTCACGGTGTGGGCCCTGCTCGTTCCTGAGGCGATGGCGTATGCCGCCGTTGCCGGGGTTCCGGTGCAGTACGGGTTGTACAGCGTTCCTCTCGCGGTGCTCGGCTATGCGCTATTCGGGGGATCGCGTCAGCTGTTCGTCGGTCCCAGTTCCACGGTGGCCGTCCTCGCCGCGTCGACCGTTGCACCGCTCGCTGCCACGGGCGGCGATGAGTACATCGCGCTGATCGCGACGCTGTCGATCCTGGTGGGCGTGCTGTACGTGTTGTTCGGCCTGTTTCGGTTGGGCTTCGTCGCACGGTTCTTCGCGAAGCCCGTCCTCGACGGCTTCATCATCGGTCTCGGCATCTTCATCGCGGTCGGTCAGCTGCACAAGGTGGTGGGTCTGTCGTCGG
>JANOEM010000553.1:0-12276 GCA_031413195.1 Actinomycetes bacterium | reverse complement strand
CCCGGTGCGGCGGTGCGTCGTGGTGATGTCGTGGCGATCGTGCAGACGGACAAGAACGATCTCGACGTGGAAGTGTTCGCCGACGGCACCGTCACCGAACTCGTCGTGCCGCCCGGACTAAAGGTTCCCGTCGGTACCGTGCTCGCCTGGTTGAAAACGGCCGAGTCGGGGACCGGTTCCAGGCCCGCCGCTCGCGCTGCGCCGCCCTCGGCCTCGCGGCCGGCGGAATCCCACCTCACGTCACCACTGTTGCGTCACCTCGCCGAGAACCTGCACGTCGACGTGGCCCACGTTCACGGTTCCGGAGGCGGCGGCCGGATCACCCGCGATGACATCGAACACGCAGGTGAGCCGAGACGTGCCTCGCCGCGGGCGCGACGGCTGGCGCGACATCACGGGGTCGACATCACGTCGCTTCCCGCAGGCTCGATCACCGGAGACGATGTGCTTCGTGCGGCACCGATCGATGAGCCCGCGACGTCTGGTGCTGCGGAGTCGGATCGACGCGTACCGGCCGAGAAGATCCCGAAGCCTCATGGCGGACGCACGGGGGACACGATGCGACGCGCAATCGGTCGCGTGATGACGAAGGCATGGCAGGAGATCCCGCACTACCAGGTTGCGACTCGAGTCGATCTCAAACGTTGCCTGCAAGGCCTCGCGGTGCTGAATGCCGATCGGACCGCGGCGTCGCGCGTTCTCCCCGCAGCGGTTCTCGCCCATGCGGCGGCCCGGGCTGCTGCAGCCGTGCCCGGCGTCAACGGGCACTGGGTCGACGAGAACTTCGTACCGGGCTCCACCGTGGATCTCGGCGTGGTTGTCGCACTCAGAAGCGGGGGCCTTCTCGCGCCAGTCATCCGCGACGCGGCCGGTAAGGACTTGCTCACGGTGATGGACGAGATGCGCGACCTGGTGACCCGGGCACGATCAGGTCGGCTGCGTGCGTCGGAGATCGGTGGTGCCACGTTCACCGTCACCCAACTCGGAGAGGGCGAGGTGGACGCCGTCGTCCCGATCATCCACCCACCCCAGGTGGCCATACTTGGCCTCGGCGCAATCCACGACGAGCCTTGGGCCGACAATGGCATGCTCGCTGTCCGGCCCGTCGTGCATGCAACGTTGTGCGGTGACCACCGCGCAATCGACGGTCGGCTCGGTTCGATGTACCTCGCTGCCTTCACCCGCTTCCTCCCGGAGTCGACCACACCATGACCGCGTTCGAACCCCATCCATTCGTCGCAGCGGCGCTCGCCGACATCGCGCCCGACGTAAACCCCGACGAGATCGATGCGGACCTGCACGACGACCTCGGTCTCGATTCGATGGACCTGGTGAACCTGGCCGCAGCAATCAGCGATACCACCGGCATCGACATTCCCGAACGCGACTACCCGGCCCTTCGGACCCTGCGCCGGCTCGAGGCATACCTGATCGAGCACGCTCCCGAGCAGTAGGCCGCTCGGGTCGGGGCGACGGCTCCGAGGTTTCCGCTGGTTCAGCACCGTGCACCTACACTCCGTATTGTGGATTCCGGAAACTCAACGGCGCCCAAGCTTTCAGAGCTCAACCGTCGTGAGCGGCGCAGGGTTCTCGAGGCGCTTGTCGGACGATGCGCGTTGACGACGTTCGTTGCGTTGTTCGTGTACTGGATCATTCCCATCGATTCGATTTCCGGGCTTCGGGTCGCGATTCGAATGGCCACCAGTTTCATCGTCTTCGGGGCGGTCATCAGCTATCAGGTCAAGGCAATCCTCAAGGCCAAGCGGCCACAGATCCGTGCCATCGAAATGCTCTACACAGCGGTCGTGTTGATGATCGTGTGTTTCTCATTGGTGTACCTCACCGTGTCGAAATCGATTACTGGGAGCTTCAGTGAAGCGCTCGATCGTCCCAGCGCGCTCTACTTCACGACCACGGTTCTTTCGACTGTTGGGTTCGGGGACATCGTTGCCGTCAGCGGCGGAGCGCGAATGATCGTCACCGTGCAAATGGTCATCGGGGTGTTCTTCATCGGCTTCTTCGTCAAGTTGCTGTTCGGCGCCGCCGAAGAGGGCATCTCGCGGCAGCAATCAGTCGGCTCGCCATCTGATGAGGCAACCTCGGAGTAGTTCTCTGGGGTAGGTTCGGTCGATGCACTTGATCGAACACCCCTGGCTCTCGAAGGAAGTGAGAAGGAGGCGGACATGACTGCCTGGATCGTCTTTCTCGTGATTGCTATTCCGCTGGTTGGCGCCTTGCTCTTTATGGCGTTCGACGAGTCGTTCGTCAGAATCGAGCCCGGCACCATCGGACTGATGCTCGTTCGCGGGAGAGCGACTGACAAGGCTCTGCTTCCCGGCCCGCATTGGGTGCCGGCCCTTCGCCGGATGGATGTACAGACCTACCCATCGGTGGAACTGGCGTACAGGGCCGGAGATGTGATCACTGACCCTGGCTCGGGCGATCTCGAACGCAGCGGCCCGAAGATCAGGGTCATGCTCGGCGACCGCTCTGCCGTCGGCGTTTCCTACACGCTCCGTTTCCGGCTCGATCCGGATCAGCTCAAGTCGGTTCACGAACGGTTCGGCCCGATCGGGCTCTGGGCAGCGGTCCAGGATCAAAGCAACAAGACGATTCGTGCTCGACTACGCAAGCCAGGCACAGAGTTGGCAGACCTGATCGGACCTGCGGGCGAGGCACTCCAGGCAAGCGTCGGTGATGCCGTGCGCGAAGCGCTCGCCGAAGACGGTTTCGAGATGACTCAATTCGCCCTCGGCGATCTCGACCTCGGTCGTGCGGGCGACGTCATCCAATCCACAGCCCGAGCTCATTTCGAGTTGGAGCGAGAGGAAGCCGAGGCCGCGACCCGGGCTGCGCGGGCCCGGATCGACTCCGAGCTGCAGACCCATCTCGTTGGCGACCACATCGATGCGGTGCTGCGGTATCGCGAGATCGATGCCTGGCGGGAACTCATTCTCGCCCAGCCTGACCACGACGCAGCGTTTTCCCGCCCTGCGCGTCCGGAAAGCGACGGTGGCGGGTCCGCGCCGACGGCGGTGTCGAATGTGCTCGCGGATCCTGATTCCGGAGCAAGCACTCCATGAGCCGCGGATCGAGGGGAGCCGGTGCACGTGACCCGGGTAGCAACCGAATCCTCGAGGTGATGGCCGTCCTGCTGCTCGGCATAGCGACTGTCGGGTCCGCATGGTGCGGCTATCAAGCGACGCGGTGGAACGGTGAAGAAGGACGACGTGCCCGTGCCGCTTCGGACGCGCAAGTCGAGGGGGCGCGGCTTTTTGCGCTGGGGACTCAGATCCTGGCCTATGACAGCAACATGATTGCTCAGTACGCGACTGCTGTCACGGAGGACAACGGAGAGCTCCAGAAGTTCATCCGGTCAACGTTGGTGCGCGCCGAGTTCTTGCCGACGTTCGATGCTTGGGAAGCCGACGTCAAAGCCGGTCAGACGCCGGTTCCGCTGTTCGAAGACGAGGAGTACCTGGCTGAGCAGTTCGGGGGTTTTCGGGCGACGCAAGTGTTGTCGGTCGATGAGCAGGCCGCTGGACTGGAGGCGAGCGAGAATACCGACGCATACGTCCTGACGACGCTGATTTTGGCTTCTGCACTTTTCTTCGCCGGTGTGACCACCTCTTTCCGCGTTCGATTTGCGCGTATCGTCTTGCTTGCGGGGTCGACTCTCCTGATCGCCTATGCCGCTTCGCGACTTGCCGAGTTGGCCGTGGTTTAATCGATGGTTTGATCGGCGGTTTGATCGGTGGGGCATCCGTCATCGCAGGACGCCAAATCGTTCGGTAGCGTGACCGCGTGTCGGACAGCGAATCATCAGCCACCCCCGAACTCGGACACATGCGGTTCGCAATTCTTTCCCAACATGCGATCGAGCAGTCAGGCCTGTTCTCGATGCTTGGCGCAGGTTGGACCCGTATCGACGCGTCGGGTCTCCCGGCTCCGACGATGATCACCGTTGCCGCTCAGGCTGAAGCGGTACCGGACAACGGAATCATCGTCGCCGAGGTCATCGACCCCGAAGGCGCCGTCTTGGCTCGGACCGAGACCATCGTCGTCGTGCGCGATGGTCCGCCTCCGGTGACGACAGCGCTCCTTCTCTCGTTTCCGCTCGAGCTTCGCGTCGAGGGTCGCCATGCCGTTCGCTTCACCGGTTCAGTGCACGAACACCGCATCGACTTCGAGGTCGGTCTGAAGCGCTGACGAAACGGTTGATCAGAACGCTGTGGGACCTTGGTAGAAGGCCAATTCATCTCGGCCGACCCGCAACAGGCGCTGTCCGTCCGGATTGACGACCTCATCCCACCGATCGCGGAGGGCCTCGAGCGTGAGTTCGGAGCCCGCATCGAAACCGGGGACTCCGATCGTCGCGATGAGTGCCACTCGACCTCCGCCGGCGCTGATCAATTCGCCGGTGCACGGCGCTTCGGGATGGCAGAGCAGGGCCGCCGCCGGTGAACACAGCGAGGGCGGGAACGAGTGCTCCATCCATCGCCGCGTGTCCTCGTTGGGGTTCAGGGCGGCGGCTCGGGTATAGCCCATCGGCAGGATCGCGTTGACGACGATTCCGTGCGGGGCGCCTTCGACCGCGAGGGCTCGGGTCAAACCCCACAGTGCCGCCTTGGCCATTGAGTAGACCGGCATCCCGGCGGCGCCCATCGAGCTTCCCGAAGATGTGAACAGGATTCGACCGCCGCCGGCAGCGACCATGACCGGCCAGGCTGCGCGGGCTGTGTAGAACGATCCGAGCAGATGAGAGTCGATGATCTTGTGCAGCACCTGATCATCGACGGTGTCGATCGGGCCTGTCGGACCGCCGGTGCCTGCATTGTTGAGCAGGGCATCGAGGCGGCCATACGTTTGGGCGGTCTCGACGACGAGTGCGGCTGCGGCGGCGGGGTCAGCGACCGATGCGACATGAGCCTGCGCCCGCCCTCCCGCACCGGTGATATCGGTGACCGTTCGCTCGGCGTGGTCGGCTGAGACGTCGTTGACGACGACGGTCGCGCCGCGGGAGCCGAGCAGCAGGGCATGTTCGCGGCCGAGCCCGCGGCCGGCGCCGGTGACGATGATGACGTGATCGTCGAATCTGACCTCGGTGGAAGGCGACGTGTTCATGGCTGTCAGCGCTTGTCGCGGGCCATGTCCAGAATCGTCGCAGCGATATCCTCGGGCACAGGAGTGACGGACAGGCGAAGACCCTTACGGACGACCATCAAGTCGTCAGCGCTGAACGACTCACGCAACTCGTCGAGTGGCAAGAAGTTCGGGAACTTCTCGACGAACTTGACGGTGACGGTGTGCCAGGTCGGATCCTCGCGCTTGCTCTTCGGGTCGTAGTAGTGCGATTCGGTGTCGAACTGGGTCGGGTCGACCACGTTGATCGCGACGATCCTTGCCAATCCGACGATTCCCGGGGGTTTCGCATTGGAGTGGTAGAAGAAGGCCAGGTCGCCCACATGAGCCGAGAGGAGGTAGTTCCGCGCCTGGTAACTGCGGATGCCGTCCCAGATCGTGGTCTTTGCCTTCTTGAGGTCGTCGATGCTGAATGCGTCGGGTTCGGACTTGAGCAACCAGTGGGCCATGGCGCCTCAATCTATTGTCCGGTCCCGACCTGATTCGCATCGCCGGGTAGGTTGCGTCGGATGGGGGAGCGCCAGGTTGCATTCATCACCGGTGCGAGTAGGGGAATCGGACGAGCGTCCGCGCTCGGCATGGCGAGAGCCGGGTTCGATCTGGTGGTCACCGCTCGTTCGACGACTGCCGATTCGACGACCTTTGACGGGACTGTTCGTGACGATCCCGACCGGGGAGCGACACTGGCGGGCGGCCTGCCCTCGCTGGCTGCCGAGCTCTCTTGCCTCGGCGCGGGCTGCGTGTCGGTATCGATGGACCTCACCGATCGGAGCTCCGTCAGGCACGCGGCCGAGGCTGCGCTGGCGGCCTTCGGCAGGGTCGACGTGTTCGTCAACAATGCGATCTATCAGGGGCCGGGGATCAACGATGCCGTTCTGTCGGCCGACCTCGATCTCGTCGACCGGGTCGTCGCCGCCGATGCTGTCACCCCGCTGATCCTGATCCAGGCGGTCCTGCCAGGAATGCTCGATCGTGGCTCCGGGGTTGTGATCCACCTCACATCAGGGGCGGCGACGCTCGCCCCACGGGCACCAGTCGGCAAGGGCGGTTGGGGACTTGCCTACGCGATCGCCAAGGGTGGAGCGCACCGGATGGCGGGGGTTTTGCATGCCGAGTTCGGTAGCGCCGGCATTCGGGCTTACAACCTCAACCCCGGTCACGTGCTCACCGAGGTCGGTCGGGCCAGGGCCGCTCGGGCGGGCTCAGAGCCGACCGGTCAGTCGGCGTTCGTCCCAGCCGCCGCCGCAGTTTGGCTCGTTGCGGACAACGACGAATCGCGGGCGCTTGCGGGCTGCGACGTGATCGCTGCAGACGTTGTTCGCCAACACAGCCTCCACCTCGGCGACGTGGACTGATCAGTCCTCGTGTTCCTCGATCGCGTCGAGGAAGGAGTCGACGTCGTCATCTTCGCCGCCGACCAGCCAGATGACGACACCCTCGTCACCCTCGTCATCCCAGGGCAGGACGCCCTCGACCGAGTAGCGGTCGACCGTGATGTCCTCGTTGTCGTCCTCGACAGGAGCGACAACGGCAAGCTCGACCTCGGCTTCGGGCGGTTGGTCTCGCAAGATGTCGATCAGTTCCCGGACACGCATGGTGACTGCCTTTCGGTGTGAGCTCGGCGTTCGGTTCCGACTGTAGTCGGCGCGAACGTGCCGACAACCAAGGCAAGGCGCGCAGCTGGCCTAGAGGGGCCTAGAGGTCGTCCTCATCGAGCCAGTTCGGTGCCTGCTCGAGCAGGTAGAGGCTGACGTCCTTGCAGCGATCGAGGGTTTCGCACAACGGTTCGTCGGCGCTGGAGTACACGTCGGCGAGTTCGATCGACAGGCGGGCCACGATCGAGAGGCTGCGCTCGGGCGCGTCGGTGACCAGGGCGAAGGAGTCGATCGCGGAGACCTCGAGCGGGAGCTCCATCCCGCCGACGCCCGCAAGTTCGGTCGCAAGGATCAACAGATCCGGCGGTCGTGTCAGCGGTGGCAGGGTCCAGGTGAAGTGGACGGGGAACGCGAACCCGGACGGCGGTTGATCATCCGGATCGTCCATCTTCATCACCTCGTCCTCGAATCCGAGCAGTGCTCTCGGGTCGACTTCGAGCGAGAGGTGGAGATCGATCGGCCCGCTACATGCCTCTTCCGGGTGAAGATCCACTTCCCAGAGTTGGCGGAGCGAGTAGGTCTCCACGAAATGTCGTTCGTCGTGGACGTGGAAGCCGTGGTCGATGGCATGACCTTTCACATCGGCGATGAATCCTGCGACATCGATGACAGCCAACGGGAGCCTTTCCGGGGTCGCGCATTGCAGCCCTGCGTGATTGTCTTCGAAGGTTACCCTGCAGCTCATGGATCAAGACCACGCCGTCGCGGTGTTCACGGCAATCGCCAATGCGGTCGGGGAGACACTGAGGTCGACCACGGACTGGGGCGGGTCCGGGCTGCGAGCCGGCCAGTACTCCGTCGATCTCGAGGTCGATCGAGTGGTCCTGGATGCTCTGGCCGCTCAAGGGGTGAGCGTGCTGTCCGAGGAGAGTGGTCTCACGCTTCGCGACGGTCATGGCAACAGCGACGATCTCGTGGTCGTCGATCCGTTGGACGGCTCGACCAATGCCAGTCAGGGGATCCCTTGGTTCGCGACGTCGTTGTGCCTGGTCGACAGCGATGGGGCCGCCGTCGGGCTTGTCCGCAATCATTCGAGTGGAGTCACGTACACCGCGATTCGGGGGAGGGGAGCGTGGTGCAGCGGTCTGCCGATCGCCACATCCTCATGTGGAGACCTCGGCGAGGCGTTCGTCGGCATCAGCGGGCTTCCGCCGCATCACCTCGGATGGAAGCAGTTTCGAGCGCTCGGGGCCGTGGCGCTGGACCTCTGTCTCGTTGCCCAAGGGTCACTTGATGGCTTCGTCGATTGCAGCGTCGACGCTCATGGCGTGTGGGACTACGCGGCTGGGCTGCTGATCTGCCAAGAGGCGGGCGCCGAGGTCGTCGATGCCCTTGGTCGCGACCTGTTGGTGCGCAACCCTGACGTGAAACGAACCCCGGTCGCGGCGTCGACATCCGAACTCCTGCAACAGCTGGTGGTTGCTCGGCAGAGTTTCTGACGACTCCTGCGAGTCCGGCAGGTGAGGGCGTCAGCCGGCTGCGGCGCTGCGCTGACCGTCGTCCCACAGTCTCTTGGCGGTTGGATGTCGCAGCTTGCTCAGCGCTCGAGCTTCGATCTGACGAACGCGCTCGCGGGTGAGATCCATCGACTCGCCGAGATCCGCCAAGGTCTGCGGGTTGTCACCGATCCCGAACCTCGCCGCGAGCACGGTCCGTTCCTTGTCGGACAACCGTTGGAGCTGCAAATGAAGCGCTTGCCGCTCGAGAGCTGCAGCGGCAGCTTCGTACGGCGCAATGGCATCGTCGTCTTCGACGAGGTCACCGAATAGAGTCTCGCCGTCGTCGCTCAGCGGCGCGGACAGCGACATCACCCCGCGACGGTGTTGACGCACGAGCTCGATCCGTTCGGCCCGAATACCCGTGTCACCGGCGACTTCGTCACTGGTGGGGCGGCGATCGAGTTCGTTCCAGAGCTTGACCGTGCTCTGGTCGATCAGGCTGTACTGGTCTCGGACGTGCGATGGCACGCGAATGGTGCCGGCCATGTCGTTGACCGCACGTCCGATCGCTTGGCGGATCCACCAGGTCGCGTAGGTGCTGAACTTGAACCCCTTGGAGGGATCGAACTTCTCCACCGCTCGCATCAGGCCGAGGTTGCCTTCCTGGATCATGTCCAACAGCGGTAAACCCTGATTGCGATATCGCTTGGCGACGCTGACCACGAGGCGCAGATTGCTCTGGATGAACGATCTGCGAGCATCCGCGCCGAGGCGGACCTCGTCGCAGAGAATCGCGGCGAGCGCCTTATGGGGAGGGGGTGAACCATCCAGTCGCGACTCAGCGATTCGGCCAGCGGCCACGGCGGTCGCAAGGCGACGTTCATCGTCGGCGCTCAGCAAAGGATGCGCGCTGATCTCCTCGAGATAGCGGCGAAGGATTTCGTCCCCGCCGGATTCGCTGGTGCGCAACGCCATCGCTGCGAACCGTAGTTGTCGGGCCATTCGAATTGGCGGATCTCGGTTCCGTCGTGCGGAGTCCCCCAGTAGGCTCGCCTCTCCGTTCGCGGGCGCATAGCTCAGTTGGTAGAGCGACGCCCTTACAAGGCGTTGGTCGGGGGTTCGAGTCCCTCTGCGCCCACTCGTTGTTGTTGATTCGACAACGGGCCTCCGGATCAGGATGCCAGGTACTCGCGCAAGGCGGCGCGGATGATCTCGCTGTTGGTCGCGTGGTCGCGGGTGGCGCGGCTCCGAAGCGAGTCCAGAAGTTCGGGGTCGATCCGGACCGGGACGAGTTGTGCGGGTCCGCTGCCGAGGGTTGGTCGACCCCGGCGACGGATCTCCGCGACGTCGTACTCGTGGGTAGCAACGTCGTTGGCGATGGTATCGATCTCGTCGTCGGTGACGGTTCGTCCGGCGCTGGTGGTGTATCGGTGTTTCGATGTCATGGGTCACTCCGTGGGGTCCGGGAGAAGCGGGTAGAAGCTCGGCCTGAGGGGCATGGCATGGATGATGAGCAACTCGTCGCCGGCGAGGACGAGAGCGATGAGTTCGAGGAGGTTGCCCGCTGCATCGGGCCCGATGAGGAGCACTTTCGGTGGGTCGGAGTCGGGATCGAGGTCGGCGACCACGATGACATGGTCGTAGGCGTGCTCGATGCGGTCGATCGTGACTCCGTGCTTGAACGCAGATCGATGGCTGAGCACCCCGATTAACGTATCACGGAATCCTCGGTTGTCCCGGCTGTTTGGTCCCGTCGCGCCGAAGGTGAGAGATCACGGTGGTGCGATGGATCCCGAACTCCATGGCCAGAGCCTCGATGGTTGCACCCGCCGTTCGCCTGTCGATGAGCGCTGCGACATCGGATGCATCGAAGGGGCGTTGGATTTGGCCAGCGGGACGACGGCCCGCCCGCACATGCGACCGGATCAACAGTTTCGGCAGCAGGGCGGTCGCCCGACCGAAGTGGTGCGGGGGGTTCGAAAGCCGTCCCCGATGGTCCACTCGTTGTTGTCGATTTCACAACACTCTGGCATGTCTGCCCTGTTCAGGGCAAGGGTTTGAAAGAGGACCCGACGGGTATCGCCGGCTGAGGCGAGGCCATCACCGACAACCGGCGGTTGGGGGTAGCGCAGATGGGCTGATCTGTACATTGAATGGGCTTTCGCCGTCCGGCTCACCACTCAGGTTGGGGCGCGCACCTGCCGGTGAGCGTCAGCGTGAACAGCGCCGTCGAGGGTCACCGGCGGATTGCACCGGACCGGCGGGCGTGGCCTATTTGCCGAGATACGAGCGATCCGCGTAGGGGAATCCGTTGAGTTGGCAATCCTTGGACTCGTTGTATTCGTAGTACGCACGAACCTCGGCGATCCGGCGTTCCTTCATGACGTACCATTCGCAGCCGCGGAACATCATCCGCGCTCCGGTGCTTGGCAACGTGTATGCACAACTCCACTCGCTGACGACCTCGTCGCCACTCCCAATCAGGTGGTCGATCTTCCAAGTCGGGTCGTAGACATTCTTGAACTTCCGCCAGTAGTTGGCGAGGTGGGCCGCGCCGCGGATGGGCGGGTGCACGGCGGGCAGGAAGTAGTGGACGACGTCGTCGTCCAAGGTGCGGAGGAGATGCTCGATCTCGCCGGTGTTGCATCCCGCGAAGTAGTCCAGCACCACCTCGATGTGTGCGTCAGTTCTCATGGCATCCTTTCTCGGGCCTGATAGGTCGCCCGACCCAGTGTGGTCCCGCGTCGTGGGAGCGTCAACCGCCCATCTGACCACGGAGGCGCGGTCGACGGGGCCAACCGCGTCGGGGTCGGATCGGTACTCCTGCCCTGCGGAACTCCCTCGCCGGTGTCCGTTCGTGCACCCCGAAGGCGCGCGACGCACCTGCGAGCGAGGCGCCTGCCGCGTAGTGTGCTGCGACCACGGTAACGGACTGGTCGGTCATCTTGCGGACCGTGCGACGCCGGGCGATGCCGGCCTGCGCGAGGTGGCACATCACGGTGGTTCGGTGGACCTTGTAGCGCTGGGCGAGCCTGTCGATCGAGTGGCCGTCTCGGTACTGCTGGATTACTTGTTCAATCTCTGCGTCGGTAAGTCGGCGCTGGACAGGATTTGAAAGTCGTCCCGTTTCCTCCTGTGGCGTGGCGCGTCGGGGTGTTCCAGCCGGTGCCGCTGTTGCCTGGGCCGCTCGCGGAGGGCGCTGTCGTTCGCTTCGCCCCTGTTCAGCGATGGTGGTGACGGCTTCGGGAGGGTTTGAAAGCCGTCCCATAAGGTCCACTCGTGTTGTCGATGCGACAACGGCTCCGTGTTCCCGTGACCTGGTGGCAGAATGACTCCATGTCTGGCGTCACGATGGAGGTAGCAGAGGAACTCGACGTCGATGCGGAGCGCCTCGCGGATGTTTGCGAGCGGTATGGAGTCGCTGAGCTTGCGGTGTTCGGGTCCGTGGCCAGAGGAGTCGCAACCCCGACGAGCGACGTCGATCTTCTTTACGTGATGGCACCTGGGCGCTCGCTCGGCTTTTCGATCAACCGGCTGGAGGACGAACTCGTCGCAGTGTTCGGTCGTCAAGTCGATCTGGTTGCCAAGCGCGCCGTTCATCGGATGCTGCGCGACCATGTGCTCGCAGAGGCTCGGACGATGTATGCGGCGTGATGCGGTGCTGTTGGCCGAAATCGTCGACGCGGCCGCGAGTCGCTCGAGGAGTTTAGCCGCGTGATCGACTGGCGGAAGCGAAGCGATCTCGTCAGCGATCTCTCCGGCATGGTCTCGGTACTCACGCTCGTCGAGGAGCCGCTGGACGGATTGTCGTATCGCGTCGGCGGCACGTTCTTCCTTCTGAAGGGCGAGCCCTGCGCCCAGCTTGACCAGTTGGTCTGCGTTGAACCGATTGTCCGGCGGTGCGAGCGGTCCTTTGGTCGCGAGCTCGTAGAGCGTACGGTCGCCGTCGACCATGGCGAGGAGTTTGTACTCCTCGGCGTCGAGCGCAACATCGATGAGATCCTCGATCTTGTAGGACGGACCGAAGAGGATCTCCTTGC
>JANOEM010000552.1:0-3640 GCA_031413195.1 Actinomycetes bacterium | reverse complement strand
ATGGCACCCGAGGCGATCAGGCGACGTATGGCGCACGGGAACATCTACCCGACCGAGCGTGTGGACGCGGCGCTCGCCAACTACTTCCGCCCGGGCAACCTCGGAGCACTCCGAGAACTGGCCCTGCTCTGGCTGGCCGACCGTGTGGAGGAGTCACTGACCGACTACCTCGATGCCCACGGCATCTCCGAGGCCTGGGAGACCCGCGAACGGGTCGTTGTGGGACTCACCGGATTCCCGAGCGGCGAGGCGGCAATTCGTCGCGCCGCCCGCATGTCCGGGCGCGTCGGAGGCGAACTCATCGGCGTCCACGTCTCGGTCAGCGACGGGCTGTCGAGCCAGAACGATGAGTCGCTGGCAGCGCAGCGCAAGCTGGTGGAGGAACTCGGAGGCACCGTGCACGATGTCGTCGCGCACAACACCGCCGACGGGATGGCCACGTTCGCCCGCCAGGAGAAGGCCACCCAGATCGTGTTGGGGGCCAGCCAACGCAGCCGCTTGCATGAAATCGTCTACGGGTCGTTCGTGGCCCGATTGACGCGCCTCGTTCCGGAGATCGACGTACACGTGATCGCGCGGAGCGACGACGCCCAGGCTGATGAGGTCCGGGCACCCAGACGCCAGCCCGTCAAACGGAGAACGGCTCTCGCATGGCTACTCACCGTCTTGGCGCTTCCACTACTCATCGCCGTCACGTTGCCCTTCCGTGACACGTTCGAACTCTCGACGGAACTGCTGCTGGCCCTCACGGTCGTGCTCGTGATCGCAACGCTCGGCGGTGTCGTGGTCGGCACCGTGGCGGCAGTCTTCGCGTCACTGCTCGTCAACTGGTTCTTCGTCGAGCCCTACTACACGTTGACGATCGGTGACACCGAGAATCTCGTGGCCCTCGTCGTGTTCGTCGGAGTTGCCGTCACAGCAGGTGCGCTGGTTGACGCCGTGTCGCGCCGATCGCTCGAAGCTCGACGCGCCCAACGGGAAGCCGAAGCGCTCGTGCGAGCGACAACGAGCCTCGCCCTCGATCCGGAACCCGTGCAGCGACTGATGGAGGAGATCCAGACCACGTTCGAACTGGCCGGCGTGCGCCTCGATGCGTACGCCGACGGCGAGTGGGCCACGGTCGCCATGGCCGGTGACGTCACCCCGCCTGCGATGGCGACCCTGTCGTTGTCTTCGGGTCACCAGGACGAGCGCGATGGTGAGCGAACCCTCGAACTCTACGGGCGGTCACTCTCGCCGGACGATCAACGCCTGATGCGGGCTCTCGCCGACCAGCTGGGCTTGGCGATCGACAATCAGCTCCTGGCGGCCGAAGCAGCCGAAGCAGCAACCCTCGCCGATGTCGACGTCGTCCGAACCGCGCTGCTCCGGGCCGTGTCCCACGATCTGCGCACGCCATTGGCGTCGATCAAGGCGATGGTGTCGGGTCTGCGCGACCCGTCGGTCGACTGGACGCCGGAGGAGACTGCGGAGGCCCTGCTCACCGTCGAGGAGGAAACCGACCGACTGAACCAGCTCGTCGGCAACCTGCTCGACGCAAGCCGCCTACAGATCGGCGCCCTTGCCCTTCACGTCGAGCCCGCCCACGTCGCTGAAATCGCTGCCGCAGCGATTAACAGCATCAGCGCGCCGACTGGCTCCGTTGTCGTCGAGATCCCGCCCGACCTCGCCACCGTGATGTGCGATTCACCGTTACTCGAACGCAGCCTCGCCAACATCATCGCAAACGCGCTTCGCTTCAGCCCGCTCGGCACGCCTGTGAGGGTCGAAGCAGCCGAGATTGCACGGACGGTCCACCTCCGCGTCGTCGACCGCGGCATCGGCATCAAGCCGCAGGATCGGAGCAAGGTGACCTTGCCGTTCCAGCGTTTCGGTGACAGCCCTGACGGGCAAGGTGTCGGGCTGGGCTTGTCGATCGCCCAGGGATTCGTCGACGCGATGGGCGGCTCGTTGACGCTCGACGACACCCCGGGCGGAGGACTCACCGTGACCATCACATTGCCGCAAGGCCCGCCGACCGAACCATCCGCGGACGGCTCGCCATGACCAGTGTGCTGGTGGTCGACGACGAACGCCAGATACGGCGAGCACTCAGCCTGAACTTCCGGGCGCGCGGCTATGTCGTCACCGAAGCAGGCAGCGGCGAAGCAGCGTTAGCCCAGATCGCCGACGCCCGACCCGACATCGTCCTGCTCGATCTCGGCCTACCCGCCATGGACGGGATCACGGTGATCGAGGCGCTGCGAGGGTGGACGAACGTTCCCATCATCGTGCTCACCGCCCGCGACGACGAGCGTTCCAAGGTTCGTGCGCTCGAAGCGGGTGCCGACGACTATGTCACGAAACCGTTCGGGATGGCCGAACTTGTCGCCCGAGTGCGTGCGGCGCTGCGACGATCGCCGGAGACATCGCCCGAACTCGCCGTGATCACGACACCCGACTTCGAACTCGATCTCGGCGGGCATCGGGCGCTCGTCGGCGCGGGCTCGATCGACGAAGGAGCCCCAACAAGGCGGACCGAGGTCAGGCTCACTCCGACCGAGTGGGGAATCGTCGGTCATCTGGTTCGTCACCCGCATCGGCTCGTGACCTACAAGCAGCTGATCCTCGCAGTGTGGGGCCCGGACTACGAGCCCGACCAGAACCTGTTGCGTGTTCACATGGGCCACATCCGGCGCAAGCTCGAACCAGACCACACCCAGCCCCGGTACTTCATCACTGACGCCGGTGTGGGATACCGATTCCAGCCCGAGACTTCGCTCGACTGACGGTGCCGAGGCGACCACAATCGCCAAGTCCGTTCTCGACGCCAACCCCGAGCCGGGACCGGTGCTTCCTCGCACGGGCCGATTCCACGCCGCAGAACACAACCACCGATCTAACTGAACGGATACCTGACAGATCAGGCTTCCGAGACAGGCCCGAACGCACTCGATAATCACCGATAGCAACGCCCGAGCTGCCACCCGGTATCCGGCGAAGTGTGGGACCTCCGAGCTCCATTGGCCCACCGCATAATGTTCGCCAACTGCCAGTGGGCAGATCCGACGGATGCTGGGGGCTGGATGACGGTGTAGACGGATCCGGGCTACCAGTCACCTCGAGACGCGTCCCTTGTCCGTTCGCTGGTCGTGGCAACGCGCTTCGAGTTCTTGGCGGAGCGTTACGGCTTGCTCGGTTCCGGTGTAGCGGATCAGGCGGTGGCCCCGATTGCTCTGCGGGCAGGATGACGGCGACGTGGTTCGCTCGATGACGAGCACCATGAAGTGGGCGCACACTTCGCAGATCCACGGCGCCATCTGCTGATCGAGCGGCTCGGTCTGTTCAGTCGACGACACAGACGTTCCTCGCTTGGGCGGGGCTCCGAAGCACCAAGGGTCGAAGAGCGCCGGCGACCGAGTGGTCCCAGAGCCCGGGGTCGACGCCGATGATCGGTGGCGAGCCGGGCGATGGCGTGAAGATGACTTGGCCCCGGTCGGCCCTCGCTCGACCCCGAAGGTCCTCGGGGAGGAAGTCCGACCAGCCGCGCGTGGGGCTCCAGGCCGTCGTGTGACCGTGAACTTGCGGGAACGGGCACTCGACCCAGTCGCGCCATGTCTCCGCCTCCGACGACCAGATCGGCCCCGGGGCGGACTCGTCG
>JANOEM010000551.1:0-3668 GCA_031413195.1 Actinomycetes bacterium | reverse complement strand
GGCTGGACTCGCGACCTATTCGATAACGGGTGGACAACCGAAGTGTCGCAGTGCGCTTACGGGCATAGAGCGCGCAAACGGACATGGCTGTACTACGTCGGACCCGATAACCCACCGAAGATGGAATGGAACGAGCCGCTGGCGTCGATGACAGTAAGCGCATTGCGCCTATCTGGCCGTGAACGCATGTACCAAGCCGAGGCGCTGGCGACCCCGCCAGCATTCCGATCGGCACTGATCGACCTCACACGATCCGCCTGCATGGTCGGGCGGTCGCTGTGATGCCGCAACCCTCCACCCCACGCGGGTTCGCCAGCGCCGCCCCCGTCTACCTCGAACTCGGATGGACACCGATCCCGCTACCGACCGGCAAGAAATCGCCGCCACCGCCCGGCTACACCGGTACCGACGGCAAGACACCCACAGCCGCAGACATCGACCGATGGCTCCTCGTCCGTTTCAACAGCAACATCGGCCTACACATGTCCCCGACGATCGTCGGCATCGACGTCGACGACTACGAAGGCAAAGACGGCAGCAGCACCCTCGCAGCACTCGAAGCCCAAAACGGGCCGCTCCCGCCGACCTGGTCGTCCACGAGCCGGGGCGAAGGCGCATCGAGGATCTACTTCTACACGATCCCGGCAGGCGTCACGTTCCCCGGTGTACTCGGCCCAGGCATCGACGTCATCCAACACCATCACCGCTACGCCGTCGTAGCACCCTCCACACACCCCGACAGCGGTGACAGGTACCGTTGGTACACGCAGACCGGCGAGACGGCCACACAGCCGCCACCGACGACCGATCTGGCCGAACTACCGCCAGCATGGGTCGAAGGGCTGCGAACACGCGACACACCGCATGCCAAACAGGCCCAACCGTTGCCAGGCGTGCGCAGCGCCGAGGACTCGATCGCCGAACGCGTCAACCACGAACACGACTGGCATGACGTCCTCGCCGCCGACGGCTGGGCGATCGTCAAGAACAGCAACAGCGAAACCGACTGGGTCCGACCCGGCAAAGACGGACGCAAAGGCATCTCAGCAGTCCTCCACGAGCCCACAGGGCCGTTCAACTGCTTCACGACCAGTGTGACGGCGCTACAGCAGCCGTGGGCCGACAGGAACGGCACATGCTGGTCGTACAGCATGTTCGGCTACCTCGCCGCCACCCGCTACAACGGCGACCGCTCAGCCTGCGCCCGCGAATATCGCAGCAGAGCCAACCAGGCCGACGCATGGCAACACACCCGCCAAACCGTCACCACAGCCGCCCACCAACTCGACCAAGACGGACCAGAGCGACCAGACGACGACTGGGCGACGATCAGCCTCACCGAGATCGCCGGCCTCATCCGTACCGGCGAATACGAACCGACCATGCCGACCATCCTCGACGTGCGCGACGGGATGCCACTCCTCTACGCCGAACGAATCAACTCCATCTTCGGTGAATCAGGCGGCGGAAAAACATGGCTCGCCCTCCAAGCCCTCACCGACGTCGTCCGCAACGGCGGACGAGTGCTGTTCATCGACTACGAAGACAACCCGAACGGCATCGCCGAACGCCTCGTACTACTCGGCCTCACCGACGAAGAAATCGCCCTCGTCGACTACCGCAACCCGACCAGCGGCATCGGCTACGGCATCCAACAACTCAAAGAACGGGCCATCGCCGGCGAATACGCTTTGATCATCATCGATTCCACCGGTGAAGCGATGGCAGCCGGTGGCGTCGACTCCAACTCCGACAACGAAGTCGCTCAATGGTTCGCCCTCTGCAAGCAACTCCTCCGACTCCCCGGCGCACCCGCCGTGTTGGTCCTCGACCACATCCCGAAGGCCACCGATGCACCCACCGCCTACGCGATCGGTTCACAACGCAAGCGTGCAGCGGTCACCGGGGCCGCCTACCGGGTCGAAACGATCAAGGAGCCGGCGAGAGGCAAGAACGGTCTGATCAAGCTCGTCGTCACCAAAGACCGGCCAGGGAACCGGGCCAAAGGCGCCACAGCCGCCATGGCCGAGATCCGCTCGTCAGTCGATGGCTCGGTCGAGATCGACTTGCACATCAGCGACGCCCAACTCGCCGCCGAGGCAGGCGAACGGTTCCGCCCAACCGTCTACATGGAGCGGGTCAGTCGATGGATCGAGGACAACCCATCGACACCGAAACGGCAACTGATACTCGACGTCCAAGGCAAGCGAGACGTCATCGAAGAGGCGCTCGAAGTACTCATCGATGAGGGTTGGATCAATGCTGATGTCGGTCCACGAGGGGTAAAAACGTACCGGATCGAACGCCAATATCGGGAGTTCGAAGACCTCCACGAACGCAAGATGAGAGCCCAAAACGAGCCAGACGCGCACCCGCGCACCACCCGCGCACCTGCCGCGCACTACGCGGGTGAAGTGACCCGCGCACCTGCGCACCCCCCCCGTAGGGGGTGCGCACTCGGTGCGCAGGTCCACGGAGCAGAAAACGAAGGTCAAGAAATCCAGCCGCGCACCACCAATCCAGACCACTACGACCCCGACACCGACGAGGACTTCTGACATGACCGAACCACACCCGCAAGTGATCGCCATCGCCCGCCTCTGCGAGAACCTGGCGCCCACCGTCACCGCCGCACTCGACCGCATCCGACGCGAACAAGCCAACCTCGGATGGAACGACCACACCCCGGCCTCAAGCGCAAGCTCGACACCCAACCCGCCACCCGAATATGACGCCTACGGCAGAATGCTCGAACCCGTCACCCTCACCACCGTCGAACGATCAGCCCAACGACGCACCACCCTCGGCACACACCAATGGCAAATACACGAGAACATCACCGCCATCGCCCGAATCATCTACCACACGCAAGACGTCTGCGCACAAGTGTTCGGTGGCGACACACCCACCGAACCGGTCGACAAACCGAGATGTTGGGCCGGGAACCTCGACGGATACATGATCGCCAGAGCCGACGGCGGATGGTCCGACCTGACATGCACCAACATCCCCCGCCGAGGGGATGCGGGTATCTGTGATGCGTGCTATGCGCGCCACATCCGCTACCGGAAACGTCTCGGACTCCCACCGCTCTCCGAACAGCACCCCGCCGCATGAACAGAGCGTTACCGGGTACACGCAGGAGATGCTTGACACAGCGTTACCTGGCGAGCTAAATTGGATTACTGTTCCGCAATTCGGCCCTGTGAACGAAGTGATCCCGGCAGCGCTACCAACATCCCGGACAAGGTCGCATGGGCCAAGCAACTGTTGGCGCTCTACGAGCCTGACGCCTTGCGTTCGGAACCCGGCGTGGTAGAAACCGTTACGGTGCCACGCGACTCCCTCCGAGGTTGAGACGATGAGCAAACCGAAACCATTGCACTACCGAGGCAACTACCAGGTCCAAGCCAAGAAGGTGCGAGACAACGCCTACGCCGATCCGACGACACGATGCTGGCGCTGCCAACAGACACTCGCCCAACATCGACAACCCTGGCACGCCGGCCACCTCCACGACGGGCAAGCAGGGTCACCCCTCGCCGCCGAATGCGCCCAATGCAACCAGAGCGCCGGACAGGCACGAGGCACACGACTCGGCCAACGCCAACACTCCCGACCATGGTAGGGGCAGTCAAATCTTTAGGAACCGACAGACCCCCCAAGAC
>JANOEM010000550.1:0-1709 GCA_031413195.1 Actinomycetes bacterium | reverse complement strand
TCCTCAACGCGGAGTACGCCTTGGTGAGGTGGTTGGAGCGCAACGGGTACGACGTTGCGTATTGCGCTGGAATCGATGTCCACCGCCAACCCGGGATTCTCAACGGGCACAAGGTGTTCGTCTCCTCGGGTCACGACGAGTACGTGACGGGCCCCCAGCGAACGCACGTCACGGCGGGCCGTGACGCCGGGGTGAACCTGATGTTCCTCACCGGGAACGAGTACTTCTGGCGGGTCCGCATGGAGCCCTCGATCGACGGCAGCGGAACTCCGGATCGCACGATTGTGTGTTACAAGGAGACCCTCGCAAACGCGAAGATCGATCCGAGTCCCGAGTGGACCGGCACGTGGAGAGATGCGCGATTCTCGCCGCCGTCGAACGGCGGCCTACCGGAGAACGAGCTCACCGGCCAGCTGTTCCGAGCGATTCTCCCCGTGAACAACCCCGACCTCGCGATCAAGGTGCCTGCCGAGTTCGCCGGCGTGCGGTTCTGGCGGAATACACCGGTCGCATCTCTGCAGCCTGGGCAGGTACGCACGCTCTCGGCCAACACCCTGGGGTATGAGTTCGACTGTGATGTCGACAACGGATTCCGTCCGGCCGGGCTGATCCATCTCTCGTCGACGACTGCGTCGGCTCCGATGCTGCTCCAGGACGAGGGCGGCACGTACACCGCTGGTACGTGTGTCCACAACTTGACGATGTACCGGGCCGCCAGCGGCGCACTCGTGTTCGGGTCCGGAACCGTGCAATGGGCCTACGGACTTGACGACTTCCACATCGATGACGACCCCTCTCCGACCGATCCGGTGATCCAGCAGGCGACGGTCAATGTTCTCGCTGACATGGGCGTTCAGCCCTCGAAGTTGCAGGCAGGCCTCGTCGCGGCCACGGCGTCGAACGACACGCTGGCGCCTCAGACGACTCTCACCTCTCCGGCGGCCGGCACCGTGGTGCCCGTGGGTTCAGCGGTGACGGTCACCGGTTCGTCGATCGATGCCGGCGGCGGCAAGGTCGCCGCGGTCGAGGTGTCCGTCGACGGGGGCGCCAGCTGGCACCCGGCGACGGGACGCGAATCATGGAGCTACGTCTTCGTGCCGACGCGGCTCGGTCCGATGAGCGTGCGGGCGCGCGCCGTCGACGACAGCTGCAATGTCGAGACACCGACCACATCACTCGCGCTTGTCGTCGGTCCGCGATCTCTGCCCTGTTCGATCTGGCCGGTCGGGACAATTCCTGCGGTGGCGGCATCCAACGACGCCACAGCCATCGAAGCCGGCGTGAAGTTCATCGCCGACGCCGACGGATTTGTCAGTGGCCTCCGCTTCTACAAGGGTGTCGGCAACACCGGTACGCACGTTGGCAGCTTGTGGACGAGCAACGGCACGAGACTGGCCTCGGCAACATTCAGCAATGAAACGGCGACCGGCTGGCAGACCACGTCGATCTTGCCAACGCCGGTGTCGGCGGGCACGACCTACATCGCGTCGGTGTTCATGCCCGTCGGGCGGTATGCCGCCGATTCGAACTACTTCAGTCAGTCGTACCAACTCCCTCCACTCCGAGTTCCGGCCAACGGTGGCGAGTCCGGTGCGAACGGTGTGTTCCGCTATGGGTCCACTGGGTTTCCCAACAGCACCTATGGAGCCGCCAACTACTGGGTGGACATCGTGTACACCAATGACAACTTGGTGGCGCCCGCCGTTGTC
>JANOEM010000549.1:0-7528 GCA_031413195.1 Actinomycetes bacterium | reverse complement strand
TGGGCGTTATTGCCCGCAATCACCAGCTCACAAAGCCTGTCGATCTGCGCCCGTTCGGTGATCAGAATCATTCGACAGGATCGAAGCGGTGATCAACGGGATGCTCTCGACGGTTGCGGTGACATCGCGGATCGAGTACAGCCGTTTGTCCGCGGGCGCGAGGTCGGCCGTCTGGCCGATCACCGCGCAGCCGACCTTCTTCACGACTCGGCGGAATTCTGCCATCGTCGGTGTTGCACGATACCCGGGGATGCTCTCGAATTTGTCGTACGTTCCTCCGGTGTGGCCGAGCCCCCGGCCCGAGATCATCGGTACGAACCCGCCGCATGCAGCCACCATCGGAGCAAGCATCAGGCTGACCGTGTCGCCGACTCCGCCGGTGGAGTGCTTGTCGACGACGGGCCCGTCGAGGTCCCACGTCAGTTGCACGCCGCTGTGGGTCATCGCCAGCGTCAGCGCGACACATTCGTCTACATCCATGCCTTTCAGGAACACGGCCATCGCGAACGCCGCAGCTTGGGACTCGGCCACTGCGCCGGAGGTGATCCCAGCCACGAATTCATCGATCTGCGCCGCGTCGAGCGCGCCACCATTTCGTTTGATCCTGATGATCTCCTGGGGAAGCAACGATGTCTCCTTGTTCGGCTCGCTGGTCATTCGGTACCTGGTCGTTCGGATACCTGGTCAGTACGGGGTGTCGCCGGCTTCGCCATTCGACTGGCCTGAACCGCCGGCGATGACTGCTTCGAGTGCGTCGAGCAAACCACTCGCGCCGAACCGGAAGGTGTCGGCGCAGGCCCACTCGGCGCCCATCATCTCGTCGGCGATCGCAAGGTAGCGCGACGCGTCTTCGAGGTTTCGGATGCCTCCCGACGGCTTGAAGCCGACCGCTCTTTCCGACCCGCGAATCGCGTCGAGGATCATTACGGCTGCGGCCATCGTGGCCGAGACAGCCGTCTTTCCGGTCGAGGTCTTGACGAAGTCGGCACCGTGGTCGATTGCAAGCCGGGCCGCTTCGCGGACACTGTCGAGGGTCGGATATCCGCCCGTTTCGAGGATCACCTTGAGGCGGATCGGTGGTGTCGAAACAGTGCGCACGGCATCGATCATCTGCGCTGCTTGGTTCGCCCGCCCGGCAAGGAACGATCGATAGGGAAGGACGAGGTCGATCTCGTCGGCGCCGGCCACGAGCGCGGCGCCGGCATCGCCGACGGTCTGAGCGATGTCGTCGCCACCGTCTGGGAAGTTGACAACGGTCGCAACCCGAACGCCAGAGCCGGAAAGAGCCGATGCCGCGTGGGCGACGAAGCGGGGCCAGACACACACCGCAGCGGTCGAACCGAACGGACCGAGCGCTCGGGCGCAGAGTCGGTCGATCGCGTCTCGATTGCACGTGTCGCCGAGATCGGTCAGGTCGACGAGGGCCAACGCTCGACGAGCGGCGGCAGCGGAGTCACTCATGCGCGCAGCTTACGCGCCCATCTCCGCGATCTTAGAAAGCCGGCCATGTTCTGACCCGATTGCCCCGGCATACTCGAACGATGCCGTCACCCCTGTCGCGTGGTTCGTCCACTTCCGGTTCACCCCCGACCATCGAGGCGGTCGGCCTCACCAAGCACTACGGCGAGGTCCACGCATTGGCGGGCCTCGACCTCGTTGCGCCGTCTGGCAAGGTCACCGCCGTACTCGGACCGAACGGGGCTGGGAAGACCACCTTTGTCAAAGCCGTTGCGACGCTGCTCAAGCCGGACTCGGGTACCTTGCACGTTGCCGGCATCGATGCGATTGCGCATCCGGAGCAGGTTCGGCGGGTGATCGGGCTCGCCGGTCAGAACGCAGCTGTGGAGCCGGCGCTCACCGGTCGCGAGAACCTGGTGATGATCGCTCGACTGTTCGGGCACGACCCGAAGGCGGCCAGGACCGCTGCGGCGATCATCCTCGAAGAGATCAATCTCACCGACGATGCCGACCGGATGGTGAAGGGCTATTCGGGAGGCATGCGTCGCCGTCTCGACCTCGGGGCCAGCTTGGTCGGTGCGCCGAAGGTACTGCTGCTCGACGAGCCGACGACCGGTCTCGATCCGCGGACGCGTCTCGATCTGTGGGACTCGATCCGGGAGTTGGTCAGCAACGGCACCGATGTGTTGTTGACCACGCAGTACTTGGAAGAAGCGGACCAACTCGCTGACTACATCGTCATCATCGATCACGGCCGGGTCATTGCGACCGGCACACCGAACGAGTTGAAGTCCCAAGCGGGCCGTGACGTGATCGAGGTGCGCGTGCGCCACGGCGAAGACGTGTCCGCCGTGGCGGAGATCCTCGCCCCGCTCGGCACCGAAGATCCCCACGTCGACAACCCCGCGCGGCGTGTCGCTGTGCCAGTTCTGGACGGCACTGCCCGCCTGTCCGACACGATCCGGATCATCGCCGAGCGCGGCATCGAACTCGACGACCTCGGCCTGCGCCGGCCGACCCTTGACGAAGTCTTCCTCGCCCTGACCGGAGGCCCCAAATGAACTCTGCTGCAATCGTCGCTCCTCCTCATCCACCCAGTGCGTGGGCAACGGCAACGACCTACGCGGGTCGTACCGTCCGTCAGTTCGTCCGGACCCCACAGTTGTTGATCGTCAATGCCGTCACGTCGGTGATGTTCCTGCTGATCTTCCGCTTCGTCTTCGGCGGCGCGATCCAGACCGGCGACGTTGAGTACGTGAACTTCTTGATTCCTGCGCTGGCGGCTGTGAGCGGTCTGTTCGCCGGTGGTGCCGTCGGGGTCGCAGAAGACGCCGAATCCGGCCTCTTCGACCGTCTTCGATCTCTGCCCGTGCCGCGGCCGGCGGTTCTGCTCGGTCGCTCGATGGCGGACACCGCGCTCATCTCGTGGGGAACGTTCATCACGATCGTCGTTGGATTCATGGTTGGTTTCCGCGTGAACGGCGGCTTCGCCCCAGCGGTCCTGGCCCTCGCGCTGTGCGTGGTGTTCGCGATGGCGTTCAGTTGGCTGCAGATCTTCCTCGGACTGGTCTCCGGAACCGCCCAGGCGGCCCAGGGCATCTCGTTCTCGGTGTTTCCGCTGATCTTCGTTTCCAGCGCGTATGTGCCGGTTGAGTCGATGCCAGGTTGGTTGCAGCCGATTGCCGAGAATCAGCCGGTGACGGCGATGGTCGGCGCTGTCCGCGCGCTGACCCTCGGCGGCGACACCGAGGCGTTGCTCGGGCACTCCACATCGTGGTTCGTGTTCCGTTCGTTGATGTGGTCAGCATTCATCCTCATCACCTTTGCAACCCTGTCGACGCGCAAGTTCACCAAGCTCTGACAGCCAGGCTGCAGCGGGCCGGCGTGAAGTCAGCGCGGACGGTCTCCGACGATGGTGATCCGGTCCATCACTCGCCGGTTGGGGAAGTAGTCCGAACTGGCGTAGTGCTGCGACGAGCGGTTGTCCCAGAACGCGACATCTCCGGGGGACCAACGGAATCGGCACTGGAACTCGGGGAACGACGCCTGGCGATACAGGAAGTGGAGCAACTCGTCACTCTCGGCCTTTGGCATCCCAACGATGTGCTGGGTGAATGCCTGGTTCACGTAGATCATCTTGCGGCCCGTTTCCGGGTGGGTTCGCACGACCGGGTGCTCGACAGCGGGGAAGTCGGGACGGAGGCGATCGCGGGTGGCTGCATCCAACCCTCGCCCGAATGTCTCGATCCAGTCATGGACGGCGGTCAAGCCATCGATTCGACTCTTGATGTCGTCACTGAGGCAGTCGTAGGCGGCGCTCATGTCGGCCCACAGGGTGTCGCCGCCCACTTCGGGTAGTTCGATCGCGCGGAGAATCGAACCGAGGGACGGATTGACGCGCCACGTGACGTCGCTGTGCCAGATGTTCTCGTACCCGCCGCTCTTGGGACCCTTCTCCAGACGAACGACCTCGGGGGTGTCTTCGGGCTGATCGACGCGCTCGCGAATGAACGGGTGTGTTTCCAGCGCGCCCCAATGCCGGGCGAACGCAGCATGCTCGGTATGGGTGATGTGCTGATCCCGGAAGAACAGTACCTTCCATTCCAGCAACGCCCGATTGAGTTCGGCGAACGTGACCTCGTCCAACGGATCGGCCATCGAGAAGTCAGCGACCACCGCGCCGATCGTGGGTGTCATCGGCTCCAGCCGGAAACGGGTGTAGGGCAGGTTCTGCCAATCGGTCGCTGTCCTGGCCGCGACCCGAGGCCCGGCTACTCGTACGGCGAGTGTTTCGGTCATGGTCATGAGGCAGCTCCGGTCTCGACGAACCCGCGTCCTGGTCAGTTCACGGTGATGTGCGAAACAGTAGCAAGACCTGGGTCAGGCCGAGGATTACGGGATCGTTTAGAGGGTGCGGACGTTTTCGGCCTGGTCGCCCTTGCGACCCGGCACGACGTCGAACTCCACGGCCTGACCCTCTTGGAGGTTCTTGAAGCCGTTGCCGGCGATGCCGGTGTGGTGCACGAACACATCTGCGCCGCCTTCGCGGGAGATGAAGCCGTAGCCCTTCTCGGTGTTAAAAAACTTGACGGTGCCTGTGGCCACTGTATTTCTTCTTTCAACAACACCGGTTTCGCCGGCGTACTTTCAAAATGCGACGATAGCGCAGTCACGATCGAACGGCGCAACCAAACAGCGAATTCCTGACCCCCGCAATCGGCCCCGGTTTCGCAGGCGTCGGCGTCATCTCACCGGCGTTCCAGCGTCTTGTAGGGGGTAGATGATCCGCAGTCATATGCCCTCGAGAACAGTTGAAGTTGCGTGACCCGTTGAGGTGAAAGTTTTCATGAATGCAGTACTTGAGTTGTCAGCGCAGACAGATGGTCGGTGGTTGCGGAGCGTTCGCACTCGCGCTGCCATCGTCGATGCTTGGCTCGGGCTGATCGAGGAGGGTGACTTGTCACCCACTGCCAAGAATGTGGCCGATCGCGCCGGCATCGGCCTGCGTACGGTGTTCCAGCATTTCAGTGATATGAACGCGCTGCATCTGTGTGCAGGTGAGGAAATGGAGTCCCGGATCGTTCCCGGATTGGTCGTCGTTCCGGCCGATCTGCCGCTCGCTGAACGGATCGAGATGGTTGCCCTCAACCGGGGCCTGGTGTTCGAGGAGATCTCCGGCGTCCGGCGCGCGTTCGAGCGGCAGAAGTGGTTGTCCGACGACATCCATGCGCTGGTTGCGGGCTGGGAGGAATTGGGCGAAACCTCGACGAGGCGGGTCTTTGCTGCTGAACTGGATGCAGCCCCCGCCTCGGAGCGCGACACGTTGGCGTGGGCGGTCGACGCGGTCGCGAGTTGGGCCAACTGGAACCAGCTCCGTCAGCGACGCGGCCTTTCCGTTATCCAGTGCCAAACAGTCATCTCCTGCACGTTGCAGGCGTTGCTGCACTGACTCGTCAGCGCACCTCGATCGTGACCGGCTGGCTGTAGCTGTCGGCAACCTCGGGGCCGAGGCCCTTCGGCATCTCGTCGACTCCGAACAAATGCAGGAACCATGCCGTCACGGCGTGCTTGACGATCGGGAACGTCTCGGCCACGGGAACCGCCGGTGGGAGACATCCATCTTCGCCCACGCTGCGGATTTGCGGAAGCGAGTCGAGGAGAGGGCCGAGGCCCGACGCTTCGGCGACCCCGATGATGCCGGTGCCGTTCCCGAACGTGCAGAGGTCGTCGAAGCCGTTGTGGCCGACACCGTCTATGGCCCAGAACAACGACGGGGTGGGCACAGTGGCGAAGGCCTCGCGAGTGCGCGAGATGTCGGCGATCTGATCGAGTGTCCCAGTCAGGAAAAAGCTCGGCGTTGCGGGCAGGGTCGAGGGATCTGCGTCGCGGGGCAGCCCGGACGACATGGAAACGTATCCGTCGATCCTGTCGTCTGTCGACGCCACGATGATCGTTCCGCCACCAGCCGAGTGCCCCATTGCCCCGACGTGTTCGGTGTCGACATGACCCTCGAACATGTCGCCGGCGGTGGTGCCACGGGCGGTGATGAGATCCAAGCTGTTCAGGAGATCGTCGGCCGGGTCGGTGACTACGTCGGGAGTGATCTGGGGGGCGGAATGGTACAGATCGCGGGTCGGGTGATCCGGGCTGACCACGATGATTCCCCACGATGCAAGGTGCGACGTGAGAAAGCTGGACGCGACCCGGAAAGCGCTGAAGCCGTGGCTGTTCAGCACAACCGGGAACGACCCCTCAGCGACCTCGGCGTCACGAGTCGCGTCGTAGGTGAACGTGGCCGGGATGTCAGCAGTGAGGAGGGCCTTGATCGCGGGTGCCACGAAGTCTCGGGCGTCGTAGGTCTCGGTGCCGGTGCTGCCCTCGACCGCCGGGTACCAGATCTCGACCCGGATGCCATTGTCGATCGAAGCCATGGTGACTCCGACGGGATACGGCCCCGGTTCCATGTACGCATCGAACAGCGACGCCTGATCAATCGTGGTCGTGGTGGGTTCGGCCTCGGTGGTCGTCGGCGCCTCTGTTGGGGGAGTGGTCGAAGCGGGCTCAGTCGTTTGCGCTGCAGCTGTGGTGGCGGAAGTTTGGGCAGACGATGAGTTGTCGTCGCTGGAACATGCCGAGAACAGCAGTGCGGCGGCGACGGCGAGCGCAAGTGGTCGGTACGAGGAAGTCACCCGGTGATGGTGTCAGACATCGCTGTGCTCTGCTTGGTCGTGCGGACGGAATGAATTGAGCGGGCGAATCTCGGCGCGGCTGCGCTATCGTTTTGTCGCCGATGTCGCCAAGCGACAGCTGGGCGACGTGGCCGAATGGCTCAGGCAACGGCCTGCAAAGCCGTGTATCCGGGTTCGATTCCCGGCGTCGCCTCCATCGTGAGCGATTTGCCACACAGGATGTGGCAAATCGCGCACGGTCCGGCGTTGCTCGCCTTCTCAGGCGGCAACTGCACGGCGTACGGCGCCGTCGAGCACATGCCGTGCGATGTTGGGGCAGGTATGCAGCATTGTCGAGAACTCGGCACGAGTCAGGACGTACACGCTGGAGTCGGTTGTCGCCGTGACCGACGCCGTCCGTGGCTTGAGGGTCAGCAGGGCAAGCTCGCCGATGATCGTGCCGGGCCCGACCGTGATCGTCGTCTCGTCGCGCTCGATCTTGAACTGACCGTCGATCACCACGAAACACTCACGGCCGAACTGGTCCTTTCGCACGATCTGTTCACCGGCGGGAACTTGGATGGGGGTCGCCAGGAGATCCAGCGTCTTGAGTTCGAGGGAGGGGACCGCTGCACCCAAGTCGCTGGTGCGGAGTGCGGGATGAATGGTGTGCTTGCTGGTGAACATTTGCTTCCGATTCTGCTCGCGAAGGGGGGAGTTGACCGCCGCTGATGTGAACGACGCTGGAGATAACTCGTGGCGATACCCGCCCATTCCATCTGTGACACAGATCACGCGATGCTTCCCGATCAATATGTGCGATCGGCCGGGGCCGGCAACGGCTCGGTTCTTCGTGTCCGGTCATCGGTCACCGCGGACAGGCCTAGTCTTGCGGCATGGCA
>JANOEM010000548.1:0-10524 GCA_031413195.1 Actinomycetes bacterium | reverse complement strand
GTTCGTCAAGCATCATCGCCCGATCGGTTGAGCGTGCCGATGCAATGAGCCATGAGGCACAAGCCGGTCGGCAGCTCACGTATCAACCCGATGAGCGATGCCTGGCCGATGGTCCTGCTGGATGTCGTGGTCGTGGTCGCGTTGGCCTGCGTCGGCCGAGCGATCGCGCTGCAGTACGACTCGGGCTCGACGGCGTGGATCGTGTTCGTGGCAACCACGACATCGTTGATCGGATTGTTCGTCGCACTTCCGCTGCGGTCGCTGCTGCGCTCCCAGCGTCGCGAGGCCGAGGAGACCCACGACGAATTGCGGATGCAGAACGAGCGGCAGCAGTTCGACGCCCAGCTCGGGCGGGCACTGGAGATGGCCGACACAGAACCGGTCGCCCTGGCGATGGCTGCGCGGGCCCTGTCGATGTGCGGACCCGACGTGCACGGATCGATCCTGCTCGCCGACAACAGTGATGCCCATCTCCAGACGGTGACCACGACAGACGGGTGTGAGCCGGAGGGGACCTGCGACGTCGCAACCCCTCGCGGTTGTCCAGCGGTGAGAATCGGGCACACGCTCGAGTTCGCAACTGCAGACCAACTGGACTGTTGCCCCCACCTTCGCGAGCGCGGCGTTGATTCGCTCGCTGCGATGTGTGTCCCGGTGAGCGTCGTCGGCAAGGCCACCGGAGTCGTGCACGTGGTTCGCACCGGCACGCCGTTCGACGCCGTCGAGCGAAGCCGGATCGAGACGGTCGCCCATCAGTCAGGGCAACGTGTGGGAATGCTGCGCGCCACTGAGCAGGCCCAGTTACAGGCGAGCACCGATCCACTGACCGGGCTCTACAACCGGCGGAGCATGGAGAACTCTGTGCGTGCGCTGGTGCAGGACCACGTTCCATTCGCAGTCAGCATCTGCGATCTCGATCACTTCAAAATGCTCAACGACACCTATGGGCACGACACCGGCGACAGAGCGCTGCGAGTCTTTGCCCGCACCCTGCGGAACACCGTCCGCGCCGGCGACTTGGTGTCACGCCACGGCGGCGAGGAGTTCGTCGTCGTCCTGCCGATGGCCGACAGTAACTCAGCTGCATTGGTGATGGATCGGCTCCGCCTGGAGTTGCTGGCGGCCGTCGGCGACGGACGAACGCCCAGCTTCACGGTTTCCGCCGGAATCTCCGACACCAGCGAAGCCGCCGATTACCAGACACTGTTGGCACTCGCCGATGAACGTCTGCTCGCCGCCAAGCGCACTGGCCGGGACAGGGTCCTGACGTCGATTCAGGGCATCTCGTCGTAGCCGGGTTCGCCCGGCAGCACGACATCGAGCCGCGATCCCGGCTCTCCCCACTTCACCTTGGGCAAGATCATCGGCGGAGTCCCGATCGAGGCTGCCGCCGCAAGCGCTGAATCAGCCGTGGCATGGTCGGCCAGGAATCTGAGGCACGAGATCGTCGGAGGCAGCATCAGCAGATCGCCGTCGCGTTCGCGCTGCAACGCTTCGTGGGGTGTGGTCCACAGACTGGCGATGGTCTCGCTGTCGTCGTGCAACGGCTCCTGTGCGAGCGGTGCGCGAGCCAGGAAGAACCGGGTGTCGAACCGACGTGATTCTCCGATGGGCGTGATCCAATGCGCGATGTAATGAATGCCATCTGTGGCCAACCGAAGGCGTTCCGCCGCACAGAGTTCGATCAAATCGAGCGAATTGTCGTGGATGTTATGGCGGGCAGCATTGAACCGATCGGCAACGGCCGATTCGTCGAATCTGATCACGTCTCCGGAATCGATGGACCGCGCGAGCAGGACGCCTGCTTCCTCGAAGCACTCCCGGATCGCGGCCACCCAGAACGCAAGACCGCCGTGCGGGATCTGGAGCAGTTCGCTCGCACGCTCGTCGGTGAGCCCGTCGCACACCGCTTCCATCTCCGCCGCGCCATCGACATCGTCGAGACGACCCCCGGGGAACACGTACATCCCGCTTGCAAAAACGGCCTGCAGCGTACGTCGCAGCATGAAGACGTCGAGTCCATCACCGGACGTCGAGTCACGGACCAGCATCACGGTGGCGGCATTGCGCACCGGCACCGAAGCCGGGTCGAACGCCTTGTGCTCCGAGACGGTCACGGATCGAGCTCTCTGCGGATCTCGGTGCTCTCCACGTCGGTCACCACGGTTGCGTCGGTCACGTCGGTCACGTTCGTCACGTCGGTCACGTTCGTCATTCGGCCACCGTAAGTTGCCCGGATGACCGTCGTCCGACCGAAGCCACCCAGGCCCTGGCGTCGCATCAGCCACGATCGCGCAATCGAACGGGTCGGCGGGAGCAGCAGCAACAGTGCGACGAAATCACTCACGAATCCGGGGGCGATCATGAACGCGCCAGCGACCAACAGACAAACTCCGTCGGCGATCTCCTTCGACGGGATCTGGCCCGCTTCGATCTGCGCCGCAAACCGGTTCCAGACCTTGATCCCCTCACGCTTGATCAGCCAGCCGCCGATCAGTGCAAACGCGACGATCAGGCCGATCGTGTTCAAGACGCCGATCGCCTGACCCATCTTGACGATCACGTACAGCTCAACTATCGGGGGCAATCACGAACAGCAGGAACAGGATCATCGATCCGCCCAGAACACGGTCTTCAACTCGCTGTAGTTGTTCAGCGCCTCCATCGACAGTTCACGTCCAAGTCCGCTCTGCTTGAAGCCCCCGAATGGCGTGCTGAATCGCACGGACGAGTTGCTGTTGATCGACAGTGTGCCGGTCTCGATGCTGCGTGCCATCCGCATCGCCCGAGTCGCATCGCGGGTCCAGACAGAACCCGACAGTCCGTAGTCGCTGTCATTGGCAAGCCTGATCGCGTCGGCCTCGTCATCGAATGGGATGACCGCGGCGACGGGTCCGAAGATCTCGTCGCGACCAAGGCGCGACGTGGCGCCGGGAGCCACGATGTGACAGGGCAGCCACCATCCGTCGCCCTCTGGTGCGTCGCCGACCCACAACACATCGAGGTCCGCTTCGGAAAGGGAGTCCTGCACCTTGGCCTTGTGGGCAAACGTCACGAGTGGTCCCATCGCGGTGCCGTCGGACATCGGGTCACCAACGGTAAATCGCTGCGCAGCCTGGATGAACAGCTCGAGGAAACGATCGTAGACCTGGCGTTGCACCAGCACCCGGCTGCGTGAGCAGCAGTCCTGGCCGGCATTGTCGAACACGGCCCCCGGCGCGGAGGCGGCGGCGGATTCGAGGTCGGCGTCGGCGAACACGATGTTCGCACTCTTGCCGCCAAGCTCGAGGGTCACCCGCTTCACCTGGTCAGCCGCGCCGGCCATGATCCGCTTGCCCACTTCCGTAGACCCGGTGAAACCGACCTTACGGACGGTCGGATTCTCGACGAACCGCCAACCGACTTCGGGGCCGGTCCCTACCACGACGTTGAGCACACCATCGGGGATCCCGGCCTCGAGTGCGAGTTCACCGAGCCGGATGGTCGTCAACGGCGTGAGCTCGGACGGTTTGATCACGACGGTGTTGCCGCACGCAAGGGCGGGCCCGATCTTCCACGACGCGATCAACATCGGGAAGTTCCACGGCGTGATCAAACCGACGACGCCAATTGGTTCGTGAAAGGTCATGGTCACCCCACCGGCGACGGGAATCGTGGTCCCGGTGTGCTTGTCGACACAGCCTGCGTAGTAGTGCAACACGTCGGCCACGGCATTGGCGCACCACCGGCTCGACCCGATCGGCATGCCCATGTTCGCCGTCTCCAGCTGAGCCAGTTCCTCGACGTGGGCCGCCACGTTCTCCGCGAAGCGCCGCAGCAGCCTGACCCGGTCCAACGGACCGATCGCCCGCCATTCGGGCAGGGCAGCTGCAGCCTTGGCGATTGCCGTGTCGGCATCGTGAGCTGTCGCAAGCGGCTGGTCGCAGATGAGTTCCGCAGTAGCCGGGTTGAGGAGGGCGATCGCATCGGACATCAGGTTTCAGGCTACTGATCGTCCACCTCCGAGCGATCGACGCGCAGTCATCACGATTCATGTCACCGCAACGTACGAAAAACGATCACTGGTGGTGACATGACGTTGGGTTACGTCGAGTGCAAGCGTTCATGTCACCGCAAGTGACCAAAGCCGATCGCTGGCGGTGACATGAACGCTTCGAGCGGTTCAGGTGGGGGCGTCAGTAGTGTGCTGCCATGCTCGTGTGGATGGATCTGGAAATGACGGGGCTCGACGCCATGACCGACGTGATCGTCGAGATTGCGACGATCGTCACTGACGACGAGCTCCAGATCGTGGCCGAAGGACCCGACCTGGTGGTTCATCAAGACGACGAGGCCCTCGCGCGGATGATCCCGTTCGTGCGCGACATGCATACCCGCAGCGGCCTTGTCGATGAGATCCGGGCCAGCACGATCACCCTCGAAGCTGCCGGCGCGGCAACCCTCGAATTCATCAAGCAGTACGTCCCGGTCGAACGAACCGTGCCACTGTGCGGAAACTCGATCGGCATGGACCGCCGCTTCCTGACGGCCTATCTGCCCGAGATCGAGAACTGGTTGCACTACCGCAGCGTCGACGTTTCCAGCGTGAAAGAGCTCGTCCGACGCTGGTACCCGCAGGTGAAGAACGACCTGCCGCACAAGAACGGTACCCACCGCGCCCTCGACGACATCCGGGCGAGCATCAACGAGTTGCAGTTCTACCGCGAGCGGGCGTTTCTTCCCGTGGTCGGTCAGGCTCGTTGATCGAGCAATCACTGCGGTACCGTCGCCAGATGTCCGACCCGCCGGTGAAGCCACGCAAGCAGGAACAAGAGCGTGCGACCGACGACATCACCGAGGTCGCACCCGGAGTCCTGCGCAGCCAGCTTCCGATCGACATGCCCGGCCTCGGTCACGTCAACTGCTATCTCCTCGAAGATGATCGAGGCGTCGCCGTTGTCGACCCAGGAATGCCCAGCAAGGATTCCTATGCCGCGCTCGAGGCCCGGCTGAAGTCGGCTGGATATCCGTTGAAGCGGGTTCACACGGTCATCGTCACCCACAGCCACCCCGATCATTTCGGTGGTGCGGGCTGGTTGCGGGCCGAGACGGGCGCCGAGATCGTCAGCCATCGCTCGTTCCGGATGATGTGGAACCCAAGCGAAGAACCCGACGTCGACGTCGAAGATCTCCCGGCTGTCGGCAGGTTCCCGTGGGAGTCAACTCCGTGGGGCGGTCCGGGCATGCCCATGCCCATGAAGCGCCAGCTTTGGTTCCGAGCCGCGCGCAGATTTCCACGGTTGCGCCGAATGCCGGTCCCCACGATCCGGCTGGACGAAGCCGACACGATCAAGCTGGCAGGGCGCGACTGGATCGCGGTACACACACCGGGTCACACCGACGATCACCTCTGCCTGTTCGATCCCACCGAGGGTTGCATGCTGTGCGGTGACCACGTCCTGCCGACCATCACGCCCCACATCGGCGGAATGGGCACCAGCCGCGATCCGCTTGGTGTCTTCTTCGATTCACTCGACAAGGTCGCGACATACGGCCCGCGGGTCAAGGTCGCGCTTCCGGCTCACGGCCATCCGTTCTCGGACCTCGCCGGGCGAGCGAACGAGATCAAGGTCCACCACGCCGGTCGGCTCGACAAACTTCGGGCAACAGCAGACGAACTCGACCGACCGGCCACGGTGATGGAGATGTCGACCCATCTGTTCTCGGCGCGCGCGCAGGGCTCGATGGCGGACAGCGAAACCTTTGCGCATCTCGAACACCTTCGCCTCGCAGGAGAAATGCAACGTCGCACGACGGACGGCGTGTTCGAATACGTCCTCAGCGAGAGTTGATCTTCAGCAGTACCGTCGGACTGTCGGATAGGGATTCACAGCCCTGCCGCCGCCGGGATGGATCTCGAAGTGCAGGTGGTTCGTCCCGTTTGCGTTCCCTGTTGCCCCGACGTATCCGATCGTCTCTCCCGCTGACACGCTGCGCGAACTCCCTTCCCACGCACTGAGGTGGGCGTAGAAGTACTTGTTGCCGTCGGAGCCCGACAGCCAGACCGAGTTACCGCCGAGCGAACTCGTCTTGAAAAGCACCGATCCGCTAACGACCGCCACCAGCGGTGTGCCCGCCGGGCTGATCAGGTCGACGCCTTCGTGGCGACGGCCGCCCGAGCGGGCCGCGCCCCACGTGTCGCCGAATGCGTTGGGGCCGTTGACCGGACAGGTGAAGCTGCCCGTCACCGGCGGAGGATCGGGACGCGGCACCGGCGCCGGCACCGGATCAGCGGACGGTTCCGATACAGGGGCGACAGCGGGCAACGGATCTCCACCCGATCCGGTGCCGACCGCTGGAACAGGCTGGGAAACCGGAGCGGTGCCCGACCCGGATTGGCCTGACCCGCTGGTCGGCACCACCGCCGCCTGGGCCGCGGATGCTGCCTGAGCGGCTTGACGGTCCTGCGCCGCTTGCTGATCCGCTCGCTCCTGGTCAGCGCGCTGCTCGGCCAGCAGCGCCTCATAAGCACGCTTGGTCTCTTCATCGACGAGTTGCTCTTTCAACGTCGCGAGCTGACCAAGCTGTACCGTCAGGTCTTCCTGCTGCTGCGCCAGCACCTCGGTCAACTGTTCGTTCTGTTGTTGCAACTGCTCGAGGTTGCTGCGCTGGCTCTGAAGGTTCTTCTCGACGGTCTCGACATTGTCCAACGAGACGGCGCCTGCATCGATGGCGACGCTGGTCAGGGCTCTGGCCTGCAACGGTACGAGCGGATCGGCGAACAGCAACCCGCCACCGGAGCTCCCGCCCATGTAGCGCTCGATCGCGATCTTGGTGAGACCTGCATCGATCGCGACATATTCGGCCTCTGCCGCCGCGACCTGCTGCTCCGCGACGACGAGCTGGTCGGCCAACCCGGCAGCCTTGAAGGTTGCTTCATCGTAGGACTGCGCTGTGGCGTTGGCCTTGTTCTGGACACGGATGATCTCCGCGGCGACCTGGTCAGAGGTCAGACCACCGTCGGCGCTGGCAGGTTCGACCGGAACCGCAGTCGCGACCACCGCGAAAAATGCGAACAGAGCGACGACTCGCATGACGTCGGGAGTGCGCCGACGGCGTTGCGAGAAGTGTTGCAGTTTCATGACGAAACAAGATTAGCCCTGAATGTGGGCCGAAGGGTGGCGGACGCCGCGAAACACCGCGGGTCCTGGGTCGCGTCGGCTATTCCGGGCGACTACTCCGGGCGACTACTCCGGGCGACTACTCCGGACGCCCGGCGCGGGCGAGGGATGCATTGGTCCACCGGCCGTCACCGGTGACCTCGCGCCCGAACCAGGTCGGCGGAACGAAGGCGTTCGCAAGGCCGACGGATGAGAACTCGGCTTCGACCGTGAGCAACCCGGCAAGAGCCCCCTCGTACACGTCCAATTCGGCGACTGATCCGGTGACTGAGATTCGGTGGCGAACCTTGTCGATCCGCCGGCCGGCGGTGTGCACCCACAGCGCTTCTGCTTGTTCATCGCTGATCTCGACCTCGACCTCTGTGCGGGTCAGCCCGACTCCGGCCTTGATGGTCAGGATCGCGACCGACTCGGTGATCCGTACCCTCACCGCGACGTCGCCGTCCTCGGCCAGATATCCCTGACGCATTCGCACTCCGGGTCCGAGTTCGTCAGAACTTGGGACGTGGTCGACCAGGAACTTGCGTTCGATCTCGGTGGTCACAGACCCAGTATGTCCGATCCGCTGTTACACCGTGATCGACTGGCTGTCGCTCGGGAAGTGCGCGGCCCGTACTGCACTATCATCGGCGCGACAATGATTCCGTCGACGTTCACTCATCGCGTGCTCGGCGCCCACGACGCTTCGTGCATACTCGCGGAGAATGGCTACCAGGTTGCGGCACCGGTCGCGATCGAACGGACTCTCCTCGACTCCTTCGATGGACGGCTCTTTGCGGCGGGCCTCCGACTCGAGGCTCGCCGGCAAGGGACCGCCGACTCGGCATCTCGCACGCGACCGACGGTCGAACTCGTCCTTTCCGGCGCCAGTTCGATCTCGGCCTCGATCAGGGTCAAACGACTGCTGAAGTTTTCCCAGGACTTGCCGATCGGTCCGTTCAGGTCTCGGCTCGCTCCGGCGCTCGAGATGCGCGCTTTGTTACCGATCGTGTCCTTCACCGACTCCGTGACCGTCGCCGCCGGCCTCGACGACGCCGACAAGACCGTGGTCAACCTGGCCGTGCACGAGCCGATCACCGGACACACCGGACACACCGGACACACCGGACACACCGGACACGGTGCCGTGCCGATGTTGGTCGAGGTCGCCGAGATGATCGGGCACCCCAAGCCGGCGAGCAGGGCCCGCTCGTTGTTGATCGACCTCGGTTTCGAAATCGTGGCCGGCGACATGATCGACTCCGTGCTCTCGGCAAGCGGAATCGATCCAAGCGGACACGACAGTTCGCCCGGTGTCCCCCTCGATCCGGAGATGCCCGCGATCACCGGTTTCCGAGCGGTGTTCCAGAACCTGGCTACGACGATGATGGCGAATCGGCCCGGCACCATCGCCGACCTCGACACCGAGTTCCTGCACGAACTCCGGGTGGCCGTGCGTCGAACCCGGTCGGTGTTGGGCCACGGAAAGGGTGTCGTTCCCGACGAGATCCGTCAGCGGTACCGCGAAGAGTTCGCGTGGTTGGCAGGGCTGACCGGCTCCACTCGTGATCTCGATGTGTACATCCTGGACTGGGATCAGTACGTCGACCTTCTCGCCGGCGATCGCGTACGGCAACTTCGACCCGTGTTGTTCCATCTGCAACAACATCGCAAGCGTGCGTTCCGCGAGATGGTCAGCGGTCTCCAATCAGAGCGTGCGCAGGCTCTCGTCGCTGCATGGAATGCAATGTTGCGACACCCGGAGATGGGGACCGAGACCGGATCGAAGGCCCATCACCCACTGCACGAAGTGGTGTCCAGTCAGATCCGCGGCGCGAACCGAACGCTGATCGAGAACGGTCGGGCGATCGACCACCACTCGCCACCAGAAGCGCTGCACGACCTTCGCAAGGACGCCAAGAAGCTCCGCTATGCAGTTGAATGCTTCGGCGGATTGCTGGCGGACAAGGACCGCAAAGCGTTCGTGCGACAACTGAAGGGATTGCAGGACAATCTCGGCCAGCACCAAGACGCCGAGGTGCACAACGACGAGTTGCGGGCCGTCGCTCACGAGTTGTCAGCTGCGCCAGGCCGGACCGACACGCTGCTTGCGCTCGGTCAACTCAGTGAGCAACTCGAGATCGCGCAGCGAAGTGCCCGAGCAGAGTTCGCTGACCGATTCGCGATCTACGACTCGAAGGAGACCAACGACATTTTCGATCGCCTCCTGGAATCGATCGACCGCTGATGAAGATCCTCGCTACGTACAGCATCAAAGGCGGAGTTGGCAAGACGACCTCCGCCGTCAACCTCGCGTACGAAGCCGAACGTGCGGGTGCCAGGGTCTTGGTCTGGGACCTCGACCCGCAGGGGGCAGCGACGTACTTCCTGCGGGCCAAACCCCGGATGAAGGGCGGTGCCGACCGGTTGGTCAGCAAGAAGGGCCACCTCGAGCCACACATCCGGGCCACGGAATTCAGCGGGATCAACGTCATCGCAGCCGACTTCTCACTGCGCAACCTCGATGTCGTTCTCGACGACATCAAGAAGCCGGTCGAGCGACTGGCCACCCTGCTCGAACCGATCGAGGACCAGTACGACGTCGCTCTCCTCGATTGCCCGCCGTCTATCTCGCTCGCCAGCGAGAGCGTGTTCGGTGCGGCAGACGCGTTGCTGGTGCCCACGATTCCGACGCCGCTCTCCGCTCGCACCTTGACCCAACTCGCTGACTTCCTCGTCGATTGGAGCGATCCACCGCTGGTCATGCCCTACATCTCGATGGTGGATCGGCGCCGCAAGCTCCAGCGCGAGATCTCCGCCGACCTGCACAGCCAGTGGCCGAACTTGCTCCCCACAGAAATCCCCAATGCGAGCATCATCGAGCGGATGAGTATCGAGCGGGCACCGGTAGGGGCCCTCGCCGCCGGGTCACCAGCGGCGAGGGCGTTCCGTCAACTCTGGGCCGACATCAGCTCGAAATTGTGGGGCTGACAGCTCCGGGTCAGGTACCGATCTTGCCGCCGTCGTCCTTGCGAATCACGACTGTGGCCGAGCGGGGACGTCCCCCGAACGGCCAGCTGCTGACCGAGGTCGGATTGGTAGTGGTGGGTGCACCGTTGAGCGTGTTCCAGTAGCTCGACGACTCACCCGGGTGCTGCACGTTGACGAACATCGTGGTCTGATCCGGGGATGTGATGACACCGGTTATCTCGCATCCGCGGGGGCCGGTCAGGAAGCGACGCAACTCCCCGGTCTCGGGATCCGCTGCCAGCATTGCATTGTTCTTGATGCCGTCGTAACCGCGACTGACGAGGTTCTGCGACGAGTTCGAGATGTCCGTCTGGATCCACAAACGTCCGTCGGGATCGATCCACAAACCATCGGG
>JANOEM010000547.1:0-3668 GCA_031413195.1 Actinomycetes bacterium | reverse complement strand
CCCGATCGTCGTGGTCACCGGAGGAAACCAGCCCGGCGATCGCTTCACGGAGGCGAGTACATCGACGGACTACCTGGTCGCCCAGGGTGTCGATCCAGCCGCGATCATCGAAGAGGACCAGGGGCGTTCGAGCTGGGAATCATTGTCGACCGTGGCGGACATGCTCGACGATGTCGGGGCCCGACGGGTGTTGCTCGTGAGCGATCCGTACCATTCGCTGCGAATCAGGTTGATGGCAGAGGAACTCGGGCTGACGGCCTATGTCTCGCCGACGCGAACGAGCCCCGTGACCGGATTAACGGCATTCGGCAAGGAGATCAAGGAAGCTGCGGGAGTGGCCGTCGGACGGATCATCGGGTTCGACCGATTGCTGTCGATCACGGGATGATCCGCTACATGGCAGGCTGAATTCGGGTGTCGCCAACGGGCCGTTCCGATACACTCACCGAGCCCTCACGGGCTTGCGTGATGGGGAGTGGTGTAACTGGCAACACAGCAGTTTCTGGTACTGTTATTCAGGGTTCGATTCCTTGCTCCCCAGCTCTCATCAGTCGGCACGCTCCTTCAGCGGCCGACTGTTGTCGTTTTCGCCCGTCGCGGGCGTGCGCCTGGTCCCGCTCGGTTGGGCATGGGGTTCGCCGTTGCTAGATTGGCACAGCTACTTGCACGGCCCCATCGTCTAGTGGCCTAGGACACCACCCTCTCAAGGTGGCGGCACGGGTTCGAATCCCGTTGGGGCTGCGAATAAAGCCCAGGTCAGAGCCACTCTTCGGAGTGGCTCGCTGGGTTTTTCACCCCTCGTTGCCAATGGCGTGCCAATGTATTTCAGGGGGTACGGTCATGAAGGGGTTCATCCGCCAACGAGGAGAGGCCTGGGAGCTGAGGGTCTACCTCGGCGCCGATCCGGTCACCGGCAAGCAGCGCTATGCCACCCGCACCGTGCGCGCTGGCAAGCGCGAGGCGCAGCGGGTGCTGAACGAGATGATCACCGAAGCCGAACGCGGGCTCGCCGTGCGCCGCAACGCAACGGTGGGCGAGCTGCTCGAGGCGTGGTTCGAGATGGCGTCTGGCGACTTCTCGCCCTCGACGGTGAAGGAGACCCGCGGCTTCATCGACCGCAACCTGCTGCCGACGCTCGGCGCAGTGCCGCTGTCGAAGCTGCGGGCGAGCGAGCTGGACGCCTCCTACCGCCGTCTGCGGGCCTCCGGCGGCTTCGGGTGGACGACCCCTGTCGCCGGCCACCGTGCGGCGCATCCACGACATCCTGCGGCGAGCGCTGGGGCAAGGAGTGAAGTGGGGTTGGATGGGCGTGAACCCGGCCGCGTCCACTTCGCCGCCGAGGGTGCCGCAGCCCGAGATCAAGCCGCCGTCGAGCGAGGCGCTCGGCAGGGTGCTGCGCCGTGCGGCCGACGAGTCGTCGGAGCTGGCGTGCTACCTGCTGGTCGCAGCCGCCACGGTTGCCAGCCGTTCGGAGGTGGTGGCACTGCGCTGGCGCAACATGGCATTCGATCAGGGAGTCCTCTCGATCGAGCGCGGCATGGTGTTCGGGCCGAACGGCCTGGTGGAGAAGGACACCAAAACGCATGCGGTGCGTCGGGTTGCACTTGATGCAGCGACCGTGGCGGCGCTCGACTCGCACCGTGCGCTGATGGACGCTCGGGCGGAGATGTGCGGGATCTCGCCCGTCGAGGATGCGTTCGTGTTCAGCAACTCACCCGATGGCAGCGCGCCGTGGTTCCCGGACTCGGTGAGCCGCTCGTTCAAGCGACTATGCGTCCTCGAGGGCCTGCACGACGTGCGGCTCCACGACCTGCGCCATTTCGTGGCCACCCAGCTGCTCGGTGCCGGCGTCGACGTGCGCACCGTGACCGGTCGATTGGGACACCGCAACGCGGCAACCACGTTGATCGTGTACGCGCACTTCCTCGAACAGACGGACAGGGCAGCAGCAGACATCATCGGCCAGGTCATTGCCAGCGGCCGGGAAGGCGACGGCCGCTGAGCGACCACACACTCGACCGCTCACTCATTGGCCGAGTGAGTCGCTCTCGATCCGTCGTGGTGGACTCCCCGCGGAGCGCGGGCACCTGTCTGTCAGTGCAATGGGTTCGCCCTCAAGGGGGCCGCTTGATCGGAGGTCGCCGGTGGTGTTCGCAGTTGCGCGACGATGGCGGCGTGAAACGCCCGACCGCGATCAACCGACTTTCCGACGTTGCGGATTCGCTCGATCGCGCGGGGCAGTGGCCGGGGCCGAGGGTTGTCGCCGCCCACGTGTTCGGGGCGGTACTGGATCCGGTCAGCGAACTCGAGGTGGTTCAGCTAGCGCTGGTTGTGGACGAGCCGCCCGAGGACGTGCCGTGGATGAGTCGCCCGGCGCGCCTCGAGGCGCTCGCCTCGTTGTGCCGGTTCGACAAGCTGCCAATGTCGTGGCGCTGGCGGCCAGCTGAGTGGCCCGTGTGGAACCACGAGATCAGTCGCGCTGTCCGCTTCTGGAGCTCGGGTGAAGGGCGCGACGAGGCTGTCCTCCGGGCGCTTGCCGATGCGCGGGTGAATGGGTTGAGGTTCGAACAGCCCGGTGGTCCGGAGGAGATGTCCCGACAGCTGACGATCGAGCGAGATGTCAGCCGAGGGCACCTCGCGGCGGTGAAGGCGCAGTTCTACGATCGCGACTGGCGAAGCGAGCACAGCGGCGACGGCACCCATCCCGGGGACCACCTGTGGTGGGCGACGGCCGGCTACCTCGATCTCGACGACGCAATCGCCGCCCTCGACGCCTGAGTTCTTGACTGGACAACCAGCGCCATAACGGGCATTCTGCGCTCGTGGATCGGGGCGAGGTTCGAGAGCGCTTTCTGCAAGCCGCTCTGTCCGCCGATGGATACGAGTCTCTTGTGGCCCTCGTGCAGCAACAGCTCGACCAAGGCGATACGGCTGAAACGCTCGTCGCGGACCTCACCGACGTGCGGCCCTTCCTGCCAAGCGAATCGGAGGACGATGTGCTCGACGTGATGGATCGTCTGGTCGGTTGGTGTGCACCGTCGGCGCGGCTGCTCCCGACAGAGCCATAGCTGCCGTTCTGGCGCTGGACAAGTCCGGCCACTTCGGGCAATCTGCGCTGCCTGGCACGCGTCAGAGTTGGAACGGGCGGCACCGGTCGCCGTTGACGAACTCGGAAACTCGTCTCCGCCCATGGTCATACATGTCGTTGACGAGCGCGTAGGCAACCTCCGCTAGGGCGGGGTCAGCGAGTGCGGCTTGCTCGCCCTGGCTCTCATTCGTGGCCAAGATCCGAAGTGCATCGTCGCCGTGAGCGTCAAGGAACTTGTCCCACGCCTCGATGTAGTCCGTCAGGTACGTGGGCAACGGTTCGCCCAGTGCAGTCAGGGCAGCGAGGACCTCCGCCTTGGACCCAACGCCCAGTTCGAAGTCCAACCCGACGGCGTAGGCGTTCACGCAGTCCGGATCGCTGAACTGTCCAGCGTTGGTGCCACTCAGTCCATCGAAGGCAAACCGAATCTCTCGAAGCTGTTCGACCGGATCGGCCAGTTGTAGGCGGGTGTCCTCCTTGCTGACGGGCTCTCCCGTGTCCCCACCCATCGACGGCAGAGTCGTTGAGCCGTTGCTGCACGATTCCGCCGGCAGGAGGATGCTGTCGCCCGGAAACAGGG
>JANOEM010000546.1:0-2029 GCA_031413195.1 Actinomycetes bacterium | reverse complement strand
ACTCTCCACTTTAAAAATTCTGTAAACATTGTAAAAGCTTTTTCTAAATCTAATTTTCTTGCCCTTAAAAATCTTAATAAGGTTTTAGAATCAAATTTATCCTCATCATAGTCAATATCTCTACGAACGGCTCGTGCTCGGCGGGTCGCCGGCCGCTCGCCGCGAGTCGATGCGCAACAGGGCGGGTGGTTCATCCGACAAGTCCGACAAATCGGACAAGTCCGACAAGTCCGCGAAGACAGATGGATCGGTCGAAGAGGTGGTTGTTCGAGCGCCCGTGACAGCCGACGAGTTGCTGACGCATCCGCCACGCCCACGCAAAAAGACCCGTCGCTAACCGACACCATTTGTCCGGATCCCGGCGGGTCGGGCCGTGCGGGCCACCGGCTCGCTAACCTGCACCCATGGTCTCCGACGTGCCTCCCACCGACAGTTCCTGGATCAAGAGTCTCGTTCGCGACATCGCCGACTACCCCCAGCCTGGGGTGACCTTTCGAGACATCACTCCGCTACTCGGCAATGCGGAAGGATTTCATCGTGCCGTTGTCGACCTGGTGCACCGATTCGACGACGTTGCCGTCGATCGAGTCATTGGGATGGAAGCCCGCGGTTTCATCCTCGCTGCGCCGGTCGCATTCCGGATCGGCGCAGGGTTCGTTCCGGTACGCAAGCCCGGCAAGCTTCCCTGGGCGGTCGTCCGCGAGGAGTACCAGCTCGAATACGGCAAGGACAAGCTCGAGATGCACCGAGACGCCATCCATCCGGGCGAACGGGTGCTGGTGATCGACGATGTCCTGGCCACCGGAGGAACTGCCTCCGCGACGTGCCGGTTGGTCGAGGAACTCGGCGGCGTCGTGGCCGGGCTCGGATTCCTGATCGAGATTGCCGGACTAGACGGCCGGTCGAAGCTCGCCAATCGAATGGTCGAGAGCCTGGCGATCTACTGATCCAGATGGGCACCGTCGACCGCGTTCTTCCTTGGCGTCGCCAACAGCAGGTCACCAACGACGAACTCGCGCCCATTCTCGCCGCCTACCGCAAACGGCACCCCAAGGCCGGCACGGCCATGATCACGAAAGCCTTCGCAACGGCGAGCGATGCCCATCGGCATCAGATGCGCAGCAGCGGTGAGGGGTACATCAACCATCCGCTCGCGGTGGCCCGGATCGTCGCCGACATCGGACTCGACGAAACGTCGTTGGCCGCAGCGCTGTTGCACGACTCGGTGGAGGACACCGAGATCACCCTCGCCGAGGTCGAGCGCGATTTCGGGGCCGACGTCGCAGCGATCGTCGACGGCGTGACCAAGCTGGAACGACTGCAGTTCGACTCGCGTGAGGCCCAGCAGGCCGCCACGATGCGCAAGATGCTGGTAGCCATGGCTCGTGACCTTCGCGTCCTGATCATCAAGCTCGCCGACCGTCTGCACAACATGCGCACGATCGCGGGGATGCCGGCCGACAAGCAACGCCGGATCGCGCAGGAAACACTCGACATCTACGCGCCGCTTGCCCACCGCTTGGGGATGCAAGAACTTCGCCAGCAGCTCGAGGACCTCAGCTTCGCGTCGCTGTACCCGAAGCGGTTCGCCGAACTCGATCATCTCGTCAGCACCCGCAGCCCCGAACGTGACCTCTATCTCGCCAAGGCCCTGGCCGAAGTGCGTGGCCGGCTGTCGGACCTGAACATCAACTCCGAGGTCACTGGGCGCGGCAAGCACATGTGGAGCATCTACGAGAAGATGATCCAGAAGAACCGCGACTTCGAAGAGATCTTCGACCTGGTCGCGATCCGGGTCATCGTCGAATCGGTCAAGGATTGCTACGCGGCGCTCGGTTGTATCCACGGCCGATGGAAGCCCGTGCTCGGCCGGTTCAAGGATTACATCGCGATGCCCAAGTTCAACCTCTACCAGAGCTTGCACACCACGGTCATCGGTCCCGACGGCAAGGCGATCGAGGTCCAGATCCGAACTCGCGAGATGCACCAGCGCGCCGAGTGGGGCGTTGCCGCGCACTGGGCCTACAAG
>JANOEM010000545.1:0-19286 GCA_031413195.1 Actinomycetes bacterium | reverse complement strand
CCCGCGACTGCGTTCGCAATCGATGGATTGCGCTGAGGACGCTGTGACCGGTTAGCCCAACGGTTAGCCCATGTAGATCGCGTGGCGTTTCTGAACCACGTCGCGGTCGTCGGGGTCGGCGCTGGCGAATCGACCGATCAGCTCGCGACGGAGATCTTCGAAACCAACTACGGCATCGATCACCAACTCGCTCGCCAATCGGTAGAGATCGACATCGGCCTCGTACTCGTCGCGGCGGGCATCGATGAACGCCTGCCGCTCCGCCGGGTCGTCGATCGCTTGGATCTTGTTGGCGTAGACGGCGTTCACCGCTGCCTCGGGTCCCATCACCGCGATCTTCGCGGTCGGCAGGGCAAGGGTCGCCAGCGGATCGAACGCCGGGCCGCACATGGCGTACAGCCCGGCGCCATATGCCTTGCGGACGACGACGCAGATCTTCGGCACGGTCGCCTCGGTGACGGCCGTGACCATCTTCGCTCCGTGTCGGATGATGCCCGCCCGCTCGACCTGTGTACCGATCATGAACCCCGGGACGTCGGCCAGGAACAGCAGTGGCACGTTGTACGCATCGCACATCCAGACGAAGCGCGCCGCCTTGTCTGCGGAGTCACCGAACAGGACGCCTCCCTTGTGCATCGGATTGTTGGCGACGATCCCGACCACGTTGCCGTTGAGGCGGGCGAACCCGGTGATGATCTCGGGCGCAAACAGCGGTTTGATTGCGAAGAACGTGTCGTCGTCGATGATGCATTCGATGAGCGAGTGCATGTCATAGCCGGCGGATTCGGTCTGGGGGAGCGCTTCACGGGTGAACTGCCGCGCAGGCGGCAGGGCGATCGTCGGTGCAGGACCATGGCGCCACGAGCTGGGTAGGTACGAGAACAACAGCTTCGCCTGCTCGATTGCATGAGCATCGTCGATCACCAAGTTGTCGCCGCAACCCGACACCGTGGCGTGCATCCTCGCCCCACCCATCTCTTCCAGGGTCACGTGCTCGCCGATCACCTCTTCGGCCATCCTCGGCGATCCGAGATACATCGATGCATTGCCCTCGACCATCAAGATCACATCGCAGAACGCAGGAATGTAGGCACCGCCCGCCGCGGAGGGACCGAACAGACAACAGATCTGGGGGGCCTTGCCGGACAGCTTGACCTGGTTGGAGAAGATTCGTCCAGCGCCCCGCCGACCGGGAAACAGATCGACCTGGTCGGTGATCCGAGCTCCGGCCGAGTCGATGAACCAGAAGATCGGGATCTCGTGACGCAGCGCGTATTCGGTTGCCCGGACGATCTTCTCCACTGTTCGGGCACCCCACGAACCGGCTTTGACGGTGGGGTCGTTGGCCACGACGAGAACAGTTCGTCCCTCGACCCTGGCGATGCCGGTGACCACTCCGTCGGCGGGCAGGTCAGCGGACATCGTGTTTGCCAGCAATCCGTCTTCGACGAATGTGCCGGCGTCGACCAGCAGTGCGATTCGATCGCGCACGAACAGCTTGTTCTGCCGAGCGAGCTTGTCGCTCTCCTTGGCCATGTTGCCGAGTAGCGCGCGTGATGCTCGGCGGTGCAGTTCGTCCGAAGGTGAGCCGTCGTCGTGCTGGTCACCGGTGGTCACATAGCCCCCTCCCGCCCATGCGGTTGTTCACATCAGTCGAGCAGGATCTTAACCGATCGAGTGATCGGTTAAGGTCTCGTGAATGCTGCAGCTGCCTGAGTACGTTCGTCTCCGCGAGGTCGGGCCCCGCGACGGGCTGCAGTCGGAGCATCCGCTGACCGTTTGGCAAAAGGTCGAGTTGATCGAGGCCATCCTCGACGCCGGGGTCATCCACATCGAAATCGCTGCGTTCGTCGATCCACGGGTCGTGCCATCGATGGCGAGCGGAGCCGAAGTCGTGGCTGCGATCGGCCGTCGGCCGGGTGTCACGCGTGCCGCGCTCGTGCCGAACCTGCGTGGCGCGGCGATGGCAATTGATGCCGGAATCGACGAGTTGACGATCACCATTTCGGCGTCGCCTGCCTACAACGAGCGGAACGTGCGGATGTCGATCGACAAGTCAGTGGCCCAGATTGAATCGATCTGTTCCCTCGTCGACGTCCCGCCGGTCGATGCCGTTGTGTCCTGCGCGTTCGGGTCTCCGGACGAGGGCGACATCTCACCGACGTACGTCCGTGATCTCTGTGATCGCCTGGTCGCATCCGGGGCCTCGGCGCTCACGTTGGCAGACACCACCGGGATGGCGACGCCGCGACGAATCGCGGAGGTCCTCGAACTCGTCGGGAGTGACGTCGGCCTACACGTTCACGAGACCCGCGGCACCGGCTTGGTCAACGTCTACGCGGCGCTCCAGGCCGGTGTCCGCCGATTCGACAGTTCGGTCGGCGGGCTCGGCGGCTCGCCCTTCGCTCGGGGCGCGGCAGGAAATGTGGCGACAGAGGAGATCGTTGCTCTTTTCGACGACCTCGGCATCGAGACCGGTATCGACATCGAACGAATGATCCAAGCGGCGCTGCTCGTCGAATCCTTCATCGATCATCCCGTCCCGAGTCGCGTCGCACACGTAGGGCCGCGTTCTCGCCGGCCGGGTTGATTTCGGCGTCTCGTGCGGCCTGCCGGAGCGACCCGAGAAGGAACACAGCGGAGGATGATGGCTGCGGCCGTGGAGCTCTTCGCACGCCGGGGATTCTCGGCCACCGGTATCCGTGACATTGCCCGAGCGTGCGACCTCAGCAGTTCGTCGCTGTACGAGTACATGTCGACGAAGGAGGATCTGCTGGTCGAGATCATGGCGACGACGATCCGCCCGCTCACCGACGCCGGCCGAATCGCTCGCTTGTCCGGACATCCGCCTGATTGGGTTCTTGGGTCGTTGACGGAGAACCACGTCTGGTTCCACGCGACGCACCCTCACGAGACGATGGTCACCGACAGCGAACTGCGGGTTCTCACCGGGCACCGTCGCGAACGGGTCGTCGCGCTTCGCGACGAATACGAGGCGGTTTGGCGATCGGTCATCGTGGGCGGAGTCCAAGAGGGAGTCTTCGACGTGATCGATCCGGATGTCACCGCCAGGTCGCTGATCAGCCTCTGCACCGGCATCAGCGGGTGGTATCGACCTTCCGGTCGGCTGACGATCGAGCAGTTGTGCGAGGCCCACGCCGATCTCGCCTTGTCCGCCGTGCGGGCCCAGCGAAATTCGCGTCCGATCCGCCGAATCGGCTTGACCCTGCCGGATCCCGGCCGATTCATGCCCGTTGATCGTGGCGCACAGCCCACTGTTGACATCGCGCGCCGGTCATGAACGAACGAACGCCCGAGCCGTTCTCGACAGGCACGCTCGAAGTCGGCGACGGTCATGTGCTGTTCTACGAGCAGTTGGGTCAACCGGATGGGACGCCGATCGTGTACCTCCATGGGGGGCCAGGGTCGGGTTGCGGGCCAAGCACCCGGACCCTCTTCGATTCTCTGCGACACCGAGTGGTGCTGTACGACCAACGCGCTGCTGGTCGAAGCACCCCACATGCCAGCACCGAAGGTGTCGATTGGTCGACAATCGACATGAATCATCATGTCGCTGACATTGAGCGACTTCGCCAGCATCTCGGCATCGATCGATGGATCGTGTCTGGGATGTCTTGGGGCTCGGTACTCGGTGCGACGTACGCGGAGCGGCACCCTGACCGAGTTGTCGCAGTGGTCCTCGCCGCGGTCAGTACTGGGACAGCGCACGATGTCGACTGGCTCACTGTGCACGCCGGACGGTTCTTTCCGGCCGCCTGGCATGAGTTCCGGAGTCATGTTCCGGAGAGGTTCGCCACAATGCGCCTCGTCGACGCCTACAACATCTTGTTGATGGATCCCGATCCTGCAGTCCGCGCCGCCGCGGCGCTGGCGTGGTGCAGGTGGGAGGACGCTCACGTTGCGACGACACCCGCGGCGCTGCCCAATGAGCGCTTTCTCGACCCGGCCTTTCGACTCGGTTTCGCCCGTCAGGTCACGCATTGCTGGCGCCACAACTCATGGCTCTCCGACGACGAGATCGTCCACGAGGCCGGTCGCCTCGCTGGCATTGCCGGGTGGCTCATCCACGGACGTCTGGACGTCAGCAGTCCACCTGATTCGGCGTGGCAGCTGCACCGTGCCTGGCCAGGGAGCACGTTGATCATCATCGATGACGAAGGACACGGTGGCGAAGTCATGGTTGATCACTGGCGTCGAGCCTTGCGAGATCTGGCGTAGGAGACGCTTCGGGGTTGTCGGGCAGCGCTATCCTGCCGCCGTGATTCGATTGGCTTTGCTGTTCGGCTGCGCGATCCTGTTGAACGGCTGCGGACTTGGGCGTGAGGTCGCGGAGTCTGCGGTTGTGCAGGCAGCGAGCCCCGCTTCTGCTGTGGAGTCACCCTCGATGGCGAATGGCGCGGCTGCCGCGTCGGCCCGCGCGACGAGATTGAGTCCGCCCGACCCGAACAGCCCCGGCCCGAACAGCCCCGATCCGAACAGCCCGCTGGCCGCCGGTTCGGAGAGTTGCCCGCCGACCGGACACGCCGCGGTGGTCGATCGTGCCCGCCAGCGGGGATGGTTGTGCTCGGAGGGTGTCGCAGATGCGCAGTTCCCGATCACGACTGCCGTCAGTCAACCGGCACCGGGAACGTACAAGGTGTACGCCAAGGATCGGGGGACGACTTCGACGTTCGGCGGCCACTTCTCGTACCTCGACAACTTCGTCGCGTTCACCTACGGCACGAACACCGGAGCGCGGATAGCGTTCCACGCGGTTCCGCGTGACGCTGCGGGAGACCCGTATCAGCCGTACGAGGCCGTTGGCGCACTGTCGTGGTTCGGTCAGTCCTCCGGATGCATCCGCGTTCTGCCGGCCCAATCGGCGCTGATCTGGGACCACCTCAGACCGGGTGACGCGGTCGTTGTCGTGTCCTGAGTACAGCTCAGGAGTACAGCTCAGGACTACAGCTCAGGAACGCGGAGCCCCGACGAATCGCCCGGCCTGGGCGGGCGTGTCCAGTTGTTGATGAGGGATCGCGATCGCCGCGATTCGGGCCTGCATCTCCGGAGCAGCCGCTACGGCCTTGCCGGCCCCGGTGTCGACGTGAAGGTACATGTGCTCGCCCGTTGCCATCAGGGTGTCGTCTTCGGCGAGGTACATCCGATTGAGGATGTGCAGTCGCTTCGGATCGTGATGCAACACTTGGGTGGTCACGTACACGGCGTCGCCGGCCATCGATTGGGCGAGGTAGCAGATGTGACTCTCGGCGGTGAACCAGCTGTGGCCGCCGCGTAGGTACGCAGCGTCGAGGCCGACCAGTCGCAGCAGCGCGTCGCCCGCGTCGCACGAGAGTTGCGCGTAACGGCTGTCGTTTGTGTGGCCGTTGTAATCGACCCAATCGGTCGGAATCCGTGTTTCGTGGGTGCGTATCGGCTGCGTCGGGTCTGCCTCCGCCAGGGGGACAGCTGATCGGTCGAACAGCGACTTCTCGTAGTCTGCGAGCACCGCCCCGGCTCCGTATCCCACCGTGCGCAGACCCTGGATCACGGCGACGAGACAGTCGTCGCGGAGTGCTTCCAGCTCGCGGATCCCGACGCCGTTTGCCTGAGCATCGGACTGGGACACGATCTTTTCGAGCAGCACCTCGTCGAGCTCCGGCACATCCATCAGCTTGGTCCACGGCCACTTCAACGACGGCCCGAACTGGGCCATGAAGTGACGCATTCCCGCTTCTCCACCTGCGATCCGGTAGGTCAGGAAGGTGCCCATAAAACTCCAGCGCAGCCCGGCGCCGAAGCGGATCGCATCGTCGATCTGTTCGGCGGTGGCGATGCCGTCGTTGACCAACCAGAGCGCTTCGCGCCACACGGCTTCGAGCAATCGATCGGCGACGAAACCGTCGATCTCCTTGCCGATGATCAGCGGGCGCATCCCGATCGCGGTGTAGACAGCCGCAGCGCGGGCCTTGGCGGATTCGGATGTCTCGTTGCCACCACAGATCTCGACCAGCGGCAACATGTACACCGGGTTGAACGGATGGCCGACCACTAGCCGCTCGGGGCGGTTCATGCCTGCCTGCAGTTGTGTCGGCAGCAGTCCCGACGTCGATGAACCAAACACCACCGATGGCTCGGCTGCCTCGCTCGCTGCCATCAGCAGCGAGCGCTTCAGGTCGAGCCGCTCGGGGGCGCTCTCTTGGACGAAATCGACGCCCGTAGCGGCCTCCTGAGGAGTTGTCACGAACGTCAACGAGCCCTCCGGCGGAAGTGGCGCCATCGTCAGCTTGGCGTACGCACGTCTGGCGCCGGCGACGACCTCGCCGATCTTGCGGGGGGCCTCAGGATCAGGGTCGAACAAGACGACGTCGATCCCGTTGAGGATGAACCGTGCCGCCCACCCGCCGCCGATGACGCCGCCGATGACGCCGCCGCCGAGCAGGCCGACACGAGCCAGCCCGGGGATCCGGCTGTTCATCGCTTGACCAGGTTCAACGTGTCGCGCACTGCCTGGGCCGACATGACCTTCGCGTTCATACTGCGCAGGATGTCGGCGGCTCGACCGGCCAGATCTGCGTTCGAAGCCAACCTTCCGGCGCTGAGGTAGAGGTTGTCCTCGAGCCCGACGCGAACGTTGCCCCCGGCGAGGGCGGCCATCGCGACGTACGGGATCTGCATCCGTCCGATCGAGAACGCCGAGAAGACCGACCCTTGCGGGAGCAGGTTGACCATCGCCATCAGCGACTGGATGTCGTCGGGTGCGCCGTAGGCAATTCCCATGCACAACTGGATCATGATCGGGTCGTCGAGCAAGCCGTCGCGGATCAGTTCGCGCACGAACACGAGATGGCCGGTGTCGAACACCTCGAGCTCGGGCCGCACGCCGAGGGCTTGGACCTGTCGAGCCATCTCTTTGAGAGTGCTCGGCGTGTTGACCATGATGTAGTCGCCGCCGGACGCAAAGTTCATGGTGCCGCAGTCCAGGGTGCAGATCTCGGGCAGGATTGCGCGAACATGATCGAGGCGTTCGGTTGCACCGGCCATGTCGGTGCCGTCCGGGTTTGGCGGCAGCGGTGCCTCGGCGCTGCCGAGGACGAGATCTCCCCCCATCCCCGCAGTGAGGTTGATCACGACATCCACGTCGGAAGCACGGATTCGTTCGACGGCCTCTGCGTACAAGCCGGTGTCGCGTGAGCCGATACCCGTCTCGGGATCTCGCACGTGGAGATGAACGACAGCGGCACCGGCTTTGGCCGCAGCAATCGCTGATTCCGCGATCTGGCGCGGGGTCACCGGAACATGATCGCTCTTGCCGGTGGTGTCGCCGGCACCGGTGATCGCACAAGTTATGAAGACATCCCAATTCATGATCGCTCCAGTTGCCGTGTGAAGTTGTCTGTGCGATCTCCCGCCAGACGGCAGGAACTGTACAACGGCGGTGGGCTAACGTCGGAAGGCGTGGCGCTGACTCCGGACTTCGATACGTATCCGATCGATTTCGCGATCACCTCGGTCGAGATCAAGGCTGCGCACATCGAGATCGTCTGGTCGGATGGACGAACCAGCCGGTATCACCACATCTGGCTGCGCGACAACTGCCCGTGCGCTCAGTGTGTGCACCAGATCACCAAGGAGCAGATGTTCGAACTGATCGCCGTGTCGGCTGGAATCCACCCCATCGCAGCGACGATCGATTCCGAAGGCGCGCTCGATGTGACCTGGAGCGCAGATGGGCAGCGGAACGAGGAACACCACAGCCAGTTCCACCCGGGGTGGCTGCGCTCGAAGTGTTATAGCGATGCCGCGCGCAAGGAACGTCGGTCAGAGAAGGTCACCTGGGATGCCGGAACCTTCGCCGAGCCGCCGACCTTCGACAGCGCTGCGATCATGGTCGACGACGACGCGCTGTACGAGTGGCTGCTGGCACTGCACAGTCACGGTGTTTCGAGGGTGACCAACGTGCCGTGCGAGGTTGATGCAATCGGAGATCTCGTGCACCGGATCGGCATCGTTCGCGAGACGAACTTCGGGGTGCTGTGGGATGTCAAGAGCGAGCCGAACCCAGTCAGCAATGCCAACACGGCACTGCCACTGCCACCCCATGTCGACCTGCCCACTCGCGAGTATCAGCCGGGACTTCAGTTCCTGCATTGCATCGTCAACGACACAGAAGGCGGAGACAACATTCTCGTCGATGGATTCCGGATCGCCGAGATCCTCCGCGACGAACACCCGGCCGACTACGAAGTGCTCACCACCGTTTCATGGCAGTGGGCAAATCGGAGCAAGACAAGCGACTACCAATTCGCGTCGCCGCTGATCGTCACGAACGCCGATGGGTCGTTGCGGGAGGTTCGGATCGGCAACTGGTTGCGCACAGCGCTCGACGTTCCCTACGACATGGTCGAGTCGGCCTATCAGGCATATCGGCGACTGTTCGAGTTGACCTATCGGGCGGACCTTCAGCTGCGGTTTCGGCTCGGTCCGGGCGACGTGATGGCCTTCGACAATCGTCGCGCCCTGCATGCCCGCGGCGAGTTCGTCGACATGTCCGGCAGCCGATTCCTGCGGGGCTGCTACAGCGAACGAGACGAACTCCATTCCCGAATGCGGATGATCGAGCGCGCAGACCGCGAGCGACGTACGGCCGGTGTGGCCGGTGTGGCCGGTGTGGCCGTTGGTTCGCTCGCGGCGCGATCATCTTCGTCCATCGAATGAGCGATGACACCGGATCTCGGCAATTGTGGGCACCCTCCGCCGAGCGCGCTGCAGCGTCGGACCTTGCAGCATTCACGAGGTTCGTCGGCATCGATTCGAACGAATACCGAGCGTTGTACGACTGGTCCATCGCCAACCTGGATGACTTCTGGGGTGCTGTTTGGCAATTCGTTCAGATCGTCGGGGATCGAGGTCGGGAGGTGCTGCGGACCAACGCGAACCTGGCCGCGGCTCAATTCTTTCCCGAGGCGACGCTCAACGTCGCTGAAAACCTGCTTGCCCGCCTTCCCCTTGGCCAGCCCGCAATCATCTCTCACAACGAGTCCGGCCGGATGGCGATGTTGTCCGCACAGGATCTCCGATCTGCGGTCGGCTCGTTCGCTGCTGCGTTGACCGACGCCCACGTCGTGCCCGGCGACCATGTGGTCGTGATGCTGCCGAACGGCCCTGAGGCAATCATCGCGATGCTCGCGACCGCGTCGATCGGAGCTGTGTTCGCATCCGCATCGCCGGACTTCGGCGTGACCGCTGTGCTCGATCGATTTGGTCAGATCGAACCAGTCGTGTTCGTCGGTTGTACCGAGTACTCATATGCCGGTAAGCAGATCGACTGCCGAACCAAGCTCACCGAGATCGCAGCAGGCCTGCCGACCGTGCGGCGCCGGCTGGCGGTGGGCCCGGTCGACGAGTCTGCTCCCGATGGCTTCGACAGGTGGGACGACACGCTGCGCCGTCATGCCGGGGCACCGCTGGTCTTCGCTCGTTTCGCGTTCGACCACCCGTGGTACGTGTTGTTCAGTTCGGGAACAACGGGGCGGCCGAAGTGCATCGTTCATCGCGCGGGAGGCGTCTTGTTGATGCACGCCAAGGAGCATCGGCTGCATTGCGACATCAAGCCCGGCGATGTCGTCCTGTACTACACGACTACCGGATGGATGATGTGGAACTGGCTGGTGTCAGCGCTTGCCACCGGTGCCACTGTCGTCACCTACGACGGTTCCCCGACGCACCCCTCGCCTGATCACCTGTTCGAGATTGCAGAAGGGGAAGGGGTGACGCTGCTCGGCGTCTCCGCCCGGTTGATCGACAGCCTCGCAGCGACCGACACGGACATTGCGGGCGCCCACGACCTGTCCCGGTTGCGAACGATCTGTTCGACGGGTTCGCCATTGGCGCCTCATGGCTTCGAGTACGTCTATTCCCGGATCAAGATCGATGTCCATCTGGCCTCGATCTCGGGCGGGACCGATCTGTGCGGCTGCTTCGTCGGTGGTGTCCCGACCATGCCGGTGCATTCGGGTGAGATCCAGGCGCCGATGCTCGGCATGGCAGTGCAGTTCGTCGACGACGACGGCGTGGCCCTCACCGCCGGCCAGGGCCCCGGCGAACTCGTCTGCACCAGGCCGTTCCCCTCGCAACCGCTCGGGCTATGGGGGGACGCGCCGTTCGGGGCCGATGGTGCGAAGTATCGGGCGACGTACTACGAGCGCTTCGACGGGATGTGGGCGCACGGCGACTTCGCGTCGTGGACAGACCACGGCGGCGTGATCATCCATGGCCGGTCGGATGCGACCCTGAACCCCGGGGGAGTGCGCATCGGCACGGCCGACCTGTACCGGGTGGTCGATGCGATGCCCGAGATCGCCGAGTCGATCGCGTTCGGCCAGCGTTGGGGTAACGACGTTCGGATCGTGGTCGCAGTTCGAGTCGCCGACGGGGTTGTCTTCGACGACTCGCTCGCGGCGACGATGAAGGCACGAATCCGGTCGGCGCTCAGCCCGCGCCACGTGCCGGCGGTGATCCTCTCCGTCGCCGACCTTCCCCGCACCTTCAGCGGCAAATTGGTGGAACTGGCCGTCACCGACGCCGTCAACGGTCGCGTCGTGCGTCACCGGGACTCGATTCTCAACCCGGAGGCGATCGACGCGATCGCCGGCCATCCCGATCTGGCCGAATAGCCAGGAAACACCTGAGAGCACCCAAAAGCGAGGAAACACCTATCCGGTCGCGAGCACCTCGCGGGAGCGGTTGACCCCCGGCCAACTGCCAATCCGCTCGAGCGCGGCGACTGTGCTTCGCATCGCGTCGGGCGGCACCGGATGGCTGATCAGGTAGCCCTGCGCCTTGGTGCAGCCGAGTTCGCCGAGAACCTGGAGTTGCTGCACGGTCTCGACTCCTTCGGCGACCATGTCGAGGCCGAGCGACGAGCCCATCGCGATGATCGTCCGCACCAAAGAACGATCGTTCGCATTGTCGGCGACGCCCTGCACGAAGGCTCGATCGATCTTGATCCGTTGGAGGGGGAACTTCTGCAACAACGACAACGACGAGTATCCGGTGCCGAAATCGTCGAGGGCGACTCGCACACCGAGTGAACGTAACCGTCGCAGTGTCGCGAGCGCGAGGTCGGGTTCGGTGATCATGATCCCCTCGGTGACCTCGAGCCACAACTGGTTTGCCGACACCTTCGAATCGGTGAGTGCTTGATCGACCATCGAGGGGAAGGTGGTGTCGGCGAGTTGACGAGGCGACACGTTGACGGACATGTTGGCCGACGCCGAGCACACCCCGTCATCGATCCAGAGACGCAACTGGTTCATTGCCTCCGAGAGGGCCCAGGCCCCGATCACGTTGATCGTTCCGGACTCCTCGGCGATGGGGATGAACTCGGCCGGCGAGACGATCGTCCCGTCGCCTTGGCGCCATCTCATCAAGGCTTCGAAGCCGACCACATCGCCGGTGGTGATGTCGAGGATCGGCTGGTAGTACAGGCGGAGTTCGCGTCGATCGAGAGCGCGGAACAACGCGGTTTCGACGGTGAGTCGGTGTGCGACCCGTTCGTGCATCGACTCGTCGAACAGCGCGACGCAGTTCCGTCCGGCGTCCTTGGCCTGATACATCGCCGTGTCGGCGTGAGCGAGCAGTACATCTGCATCGCGATGCGACTGTGGCGACAGTCGAGCGATACCGATGCTTGCGGTGATGAAGACGTCACCCGCTGTCGTCGCGAGCGGACTCCTCAGCGCCACCAAAATTTCGTTGGCGAGGCCCATTGCTTGGTCGAGGGCAGCCGACGACGGGTCGAGGACGACATACTCGTCCCCGGAGATACGCGCGACAGTTGCCCGTTCGGGGGCGGCCAGGCGGAGGCGCTCAGCCACCGTGCGCAGCACGCGATCACCTACGGCGTGGCCATAGGTGTCGTTGATGTTCTTGAAACGATCGAGGTCGATGAAGAACAACGTTGGGTGCCCAGAGCCCTTCCACGACTCGCGCAACGTTTCGTTCATTGCTTCGAGCAGCAATCTCCGATTCGGCAGACCCGTGAGTGCGTCGGTTTGCACAGTCCGCAGGAGCGCCTCTTGGACCGATCGGTTTGCGTTCAGGGCCTGGGAGATCCGGATCGTGACGAGGATCGACAGCACCCCGACCGAGATGGTGCGCACGATGACATCCGCCGCTCCATCCGGTCGCGTCGCGGCAATGACGATGATCGGAAGGATCAAGGCGGTGGTCGTGATGATCACGCGGCCGATGATTGCTCGTGGCCGGTCGACGCGTTGACGGACGTTCAGGCGCTTGACGCTCGGATGCAGCAATGCCGCAAAGAGGAATCCGTTCGAAACAATGCCGACAGCGGGCGCCACCAACCTCGGGTCGCCGATCCGTCCGGAATCGTGCAACGAGCGAAGGAGCCCGCTGATCAGGACCAAGATCACGGCGGTGGTCAAGTTCCACAGTGCCGTGGTTCGTTCGGCATCCGCGAACACCAACACGATCAGCATGAACAACACGATCGCGGCCAGGGGCAGAAAGGCGCTCTGCGCGATCGTCAGCCACGGATCGCTGCTGAAGCGATCCAACGTGGGGTGCACCGTGACGACCCACGCCAACAGCCAACTGCCGAGCGCAACGATGCCGCCATCGGCGACGACCCCCCAGAATTCACGTCCCCTCCGCCTTCGGGCGATCGATCCGACGGCAGCAATGATCATCAGCGTCGACAGCAGCGCCGCCGCTTCTGCCCAGACCCTGGCGTGTTCATGGTTGGCAGTGAGAGAGCGAAGGACCACCACGGAGGCGTTGCAGAGGCCGAACAGCAACAAGAACACCATCCCATGAGTCGTGGTGAACTGCTTGCGCCACGATGCCACCGCAACCGGACCGGTGGCGAGTGCCACACCTGTCGCAATGATCGTGAGCGTCATCGATGACCCAGAAGCAAACGCGGCAAGCGCGAGGAGGCCTGCGAACACAGGAATCCACCACGTTGTCGAGTGCGCCGCCCGCTCCATACACCGTCCCTTGCCGACTGAGATTCGTACAATACGCCGTTCCAGTCCAGAAATCTATAGCTGGGTGGCAATTCAACCGCAAAGAGTGAGATTTCAACCCGCTCGAGGCATCGCCCCAGGCGACCCGTCGGCATAGCCGGTGCGCACAGTCGGTGCGCACCGGCGCTACGGTGTGGGCGATGAGTGCATCGATCGCCCGGGTTCCATGACCCTTCTCGGTACTTCGGTCACGATTGTCGTGCCTGGCTCACATCTCATGGCATCTCTTGTCGGCCCGCGTGACGAATATGTCCGTCAGATCGAGCAGGCGTTCCCGTCGGTGAACGTCAGCGTCCGGGGCAACGAGATCAGCTTGGCGGGCGAAGGCGCCGACGATGTCGGGCGACTCTTCGAAGAACTTGTTCTGGTCCTGCAGCGTGGCCAACACCTCGACCAGACCATGGTCGCCCGGTCGATCGACATGATGCAACAGCACGAGTCGCCCAGCCGAGTCCTCACTGATGACATCTTGCGCGCGACCAAAGGGCGCGCTGTCCGGCCCAAGACCGCCGGCCAGAAGCGGTACATCGATGCGATCCGCGAGAACATCATCACCTTCGGCTTGGGCCCGGCCGGCACCGGAAAGAGTTGGCTCGCGGTCGCCATGGCGGTGCAGGCCCTCCAGACCAAGCAGGTGCAACGAATCATCCTCACCCGCCCGGCGGTCGAGGCCGGCGAGCGGCTCGGGTTCCTTCCGGGTGACCTGATGGCCAAGATCGACCCGTACCTTCGACCGTTGTATGACGCGTTGTACGACATGGTCGAGACCGAAGGCGCGCAGAAGCTGATCGAGCGTCAGGCGATCGAGGTCGCGCCCCTGGCATTCATGCGCGGCCGCACCCTGAACAACAGCTTCATCATCCTCGACGAAGCACAGAACGCCACGCCTGAACAGATGAAGATGTTCTTGACCCGAATTGGTTTCGGCTCGAAGGTGGTCGTCACTGGCGATACCACTCAAGTCGATGTGCCTGACGGACGGAGCGCGCTGTCGGGCCTCGAGCGCACCCTCGCCGGCGTCGAGGGCCTGACTTTCGTGCACCTCGGCACGGGTGATGTGGTGCGCCACAAGATCGTGGCCGACATCGTCGCCGCCTACGAACGCGCGACCCCGAATCCCAACGTGGCGCAGGACAACGGAGGAATCCGTCGTGGGTGATGGCAACCGCCCCCGAATAGGCGGCAGGTCCAAGATCGGTGGTGATGTCGATCCGGAGGTGTTCTGTTCCGACGAGCAGAACGCCGTCGAACTCGATCTCGGTAGGTGGCAACGGCTTGCGGAGCAGGTCCTGCTCGCCGAAGGTGTGCGCGGCGGCACCGAACTGTCGCTGCTGTTCATCTCCGAATCCGACATTGCCGAATTGAACGTGTCCTTCTTGGGCAAGGCCGGCCCGACAGACGTCCTCTCGTTTCCGATCGACGCGGCAGACCTCGACCTGATGCCTGTCGCCACCGGTGCCACCAGGGGTCCGGATCGTGCGCCGCACGATCCCTCAGACCTCCCCCTGCTGCTCGGCGATGTCGTCATCTGTCCGTCTGTCGCAGTCGCCCAGGCGCCGAACCACGCCGGCACGATCGATGACGAACTCGCGCTCTTGGTCGTTCACGGGATCCTCCATGTTCTCGGCCACGACCATGCCGAGCCGACGGAGACCGCCGTTATGCGCGAACGCGAATTGCGTCTGCTCGAACAGTTGCATTGGCATGGATCTGCGCCGCCCGCCTTTCGTCAGGAACAACCCGAGCCGTGATCGCAGTAGAGTTCTCGACCACGAATCTGTGGATGCTGGTCGCAATCCTGATCCTGTTGATCCTGCTCGGATTTTGCTCGCTCGCCGAGATGGGGCTGTCGCGGATGACGAAGCCGAAGGCAGCAGCACTCGCTGACAAAGGGCACCGTTCGGCGAAGATCTTGATCAAGCTCGTTGCCGAGCCAGAGCGCTGGATCAACCCTTTGCTGCTCACGGTGTTCATGGCCCAGATCGTGCAATCCACCCTCACGACGGTTCTGCTTGACAGCTTGTTCGGTACATGGGGCGTCGTCGTCGGTGTATTCGTCAACGTGCTCGTGTTCTTCGTCTTTGCCGAGGCTGTGCCGAAGACCTGGGCGGTCCTGCACCCGGAACGGGCCGCGCTCTTCGCGGCCCGGCCTGCGGCGGCACTCGTCGGTCTGCCACCCCTACGCTGGTTCTCCAAGGTCTTGATCTGGCTGACCAATGTGGTGGTGCGCGGCAAGGGTTTGGAGAAGGGGCCGTTCGTCTCCGAGCAGGAGTTGTTGGGTTATGTCGAAGCGGCCGCGCAGGACGATGTCATCGAGGTCGAAGAACGAGCCTTGATCGAATCGGTGATCGAGTTCGGTGACACCGTCGCCCGCGAGGTCATGGTTCCGCGGCCGGACATGGTCGTGGTCGAGTACGGCGTCACGGTTACGCAGGCGCTCGATGTGGCGATCAACAAAGGTGTCAGCCGGCTGCCAGTGCTGCGCGAGGACGACGAGGACGACGTCATCGGCCTGGCTTACACCAAAGATCTGATGCGGCTCGAGCGCGACGGCCAGGGCTCCGAACCTGTTCATGAGGTTGTCCGACCGGCCCACGTGATACCCGAGAACAAGCCCGTCAACCGGCTGATGCGGGAGATGCAGGCGCAGAAGTATCACCTCGCCTTCGTAGCCGACGAGTACGGGTCGATCGTCGGACTGATCACGCTCGAGGACTGCCTCGAAGAGCTTGTCGGCGACATCGTCGACGAACACGACGACGAAAAGGACGAAGTCGAGCGGCTGACCAACGGGGACTATCTGATCGACGGCGGGATGAGTGTCGGAGATCTGAATCACCTCCTTGCGCTCAACATTCCTGATGACCACTGGGAGACGATCGGTGGATTCTTGTTCGGCACACTGGAACACGTGCCCGAGATCGGCGAGAGCATCGATTTCGACGGGTGGACCTTCGCTGCGCACGAGGTGGAAGGGCGTCGGGTGAGGATGGTTCGGGTCAGTGTGATTCGCCAACGTGGTGAGAACGACCACGAACCAGCGACGCGTGAATCACTCCCCGAGTCTGGCGAAGGCCCGAGGTAAATCGGGATAGCGCTTGGTCGACGCGCCGCCATCGACGGAATAGAACCCTGCACTGACGAAGCTGGAGTCGTCCGACGCCATGAACAGCGCCATGCTCGCGATGTCCTCGGGTTGGGCGAACCGACCAACAGTCGTGTTCTCGACGAACTCGTCGACCACTCCCGACATCATCCAGAAGGCGCCCGTGGCGTTGGTCTCGACCAAGCCGGGAGCGATCGTGTTGACCCGGATCTGGCGATGCCCGAACTCCATCGCCGCGACCTGAGTGAGCATTGCCACGCCGGCCCTCGCCGCGCATCCTACGCGGGTCACGTTTCGATCATCGCTCGGCAGCACCGAGCAATGATCGTTGCAGCTTGCCGATCGAGGTCCGCGGCAGGGCATCGACGAGCACGATCGATCGAGGCGCCATGAATGCCGGCAGTCGCTCGCGGACCCATGCCCTGATCTCGTCGAGCGTCGGCGGACTCGACGACTCGGCGGGCACGATGTAGGCGGTAACGATCTGGCCCCACTCGTGGTCGGCTACGCCGACGACCCCGACATCGGCAATCGCTCGATGCTTGACGAGAACCGCCTCGACGACATCGGGCCAGACGTTCTCACCGCCGCTGATGATCAGGTCTCCGCGGCGGCCGTCGACATGCAGGCGTCCATCCGGATCCACCCGTCCCAGGTCATTGGTGTGCAGCCAGCCTTGCGAATCAACCGGTGAGGTGCCGTTGCGGTAGCAACGTAACTGCATCGGGCAACGGATCAGGACCTCGCCGTCTGGGGCGATCTGGATCTCGACCCCCTCGAGAGGGACTCCGTCGTACGCCACGCCGCTGCCGGTCTCGGTCAGGCCGTAGGTTGAAACGACGTTGCCCGGACGATCAGGCGGCGGATGGCTACCACCGAGAACGATCCACCGGAAGATCGATGGGTCGACACGGGCGAGGGCGGTTGGAACGAGAGAAGTCGAGGTGACGCCGGTTCTGGTAGCTGCCGCAACGGCGTGCGGATCGAAGCGGGGGAGCACGGTCAGTTCCGCGCCCGAGTGCAGCGCTCGAGTCACCACGGCCAGACCGCCGACGTGACTCAACGGTAAGCAAGCGAGCCAATGGTCGTCGCGTGTCGTGCCGAGTCGGCGGGTTGTTGCAACGGCCGAGGCCGCGACGGCCGCGTGGGTGAGCACGACACCCTTGGGCACACCTGTCGAGCCGCTCGTCGCGACCACCAACGCGTCGCCTGGCTCGACGGGCTTGCCGCTGGACATCGCGTGTTCGCCGCCGCCGTCGATGATGCTGGCAGCCCCCAAAGCTTCGATCAGCGCAGTCGCGAGGTGCGGCGGAAGTCGTTGATCAAGGGGCATCGCGGCGTCGCCGCGTTGCCAGATGCGTTGCAACGCTGCGACGAACGCCTCGCCACCGGCCAGGTCGATCGCAACAAGGTTCGGCATCAGATGCAGTATTGCCCGTACTGGCGCGGCGTCCGCATTTCAGGTGACACTGTCGTGATGGTTATCTCTGCGCCCACGTCGGATGTCAACCGCTGGATCCTCGGCGCCCGTCCGCGCACGTTGCCTGCGGCCGTGGTGCCCGTTGCAGTCGGTGCGGCCTGCGCCGCCGGACTGGACGACGCGCGATGGTGGCGAGTCGTTCTGTCGTTGATCGTCAGCCTCGCCCTGCAAGTGGGGGTCAACTTCGCCAACGACTACAGCGATGGAGTACGAGGCACCGACGACATTCGTGTCGGACCGGTACGTCTCGTTGCCTCCGGCCTTGCGACGGCGGGTTCGGTCAAGCGCGCGGCGCTGGTCGCGTTCGGTCTCGCTGCGGCAGCAGGACTGGTCCTCGCGGTCGTCACCACGCTGTGGTTGTTGGTCGTCGGTGCGGCGGCACTGCTGGCCGGATGGTTCTACACGGGCGGGCCGAAGCCATACGGATACATGGGGCTCGGCGAGGTGTTCGTCTTCGTCTTCTTCGGGCTTGTCGCGACTGTCGGAACCACCTTTGTGGTCATCGAGCGGATCACCGGCCTTGCTGTCGTGATGGGATGTGGCGTGGGTGCGCTCGCTTGCGCGTTGTTGGTGATCAACAATCTGCGCGACATCCCGACGGATCGAGAAGTGGGTAAGCGGACCCTGGCCGTTCGATTGGGCGACCGTGTCACCCGGATGATGTACACCGGTCTCGTGGTCGGAGCCTTCGTTGCCGCGATTGCTGCTGCGGTGGCTTGGCGACCGTGGGTATCGCTCGTTGTTGTCGCCCTGCCGTTGGCAGCGGTTCCGATCAGGCGGGTTCTCTCCGGAGCGACTGGGCGCGACTTGATCGCTGTGCTCGGAGCGACCGGCAAGCTCCAGATGGCATACGGGTTACTGGCGACGGTCGGGCTGATCGTGAGCCGTTGACTGGTTAGTCGAGGGTCATCCGCATCTGTGGGTTCTGCCGATTGGCGGTGAGCCAGTCGCGAATCGTCGCTGCCACGACAAATGGTCGCTCGATATGGGCGGCATGACCCGCCCCGGCGATCGGCCGGAACTCGGCTTGGTCGCCGATCGCCAACGCGAGTTGTCGGGCCAGCGCGGTGAACTTCTGGTCGAGTTCGCCTGCCATGGTCAGGCTCGGCGAACCGATCTGGCTGACGCGGTCCCACAGCGGAAGTTGGGTGCCGGTCCCGGCCAGCCGCAAGCTGCTGGCAAGCCCGTCCGCTGTGTTCACTGCCCGGTCGTCGATACTCTTGGCGTAGTCGGGGAGGGTTGCGAACATCGGCAGCGCCAGCCATTTGGCCAGGAATGCTTCGACCCCGCCGGCCTCGATCTCTTCGACAAGCGCTTCGTCGGCGAATCTGCGTTCGCTGCGCTCGTCGTCAGCGCTGATCCCCCCCGTGGCGCTCAACAGGGCCATCGATCGCAGCAGATGTGGGTACGCCAGCGCGAGATGGAGCACGAAGCGACCTCCCATCGAATACCCGATGTAGGTCGCGAGACCGCCGACCGCCGCGAGCAGGTCGGCGCCGAGGCGGAGATCGGCCCGAACGTGACTGGAACGACCGTGGCCTGGCATGTCGACCAGGACCACCTCGTGGTCGTCGACGAACTGTTCCGCCACCGGCAACCACGACTTCCCGGTCTGGGTGAAGCCGTGCGCGAAGACGAGTCGCGGCCCGCT